>CAMUAR010000069.1 GCA_947086895.1 uncultured Lachnospiraceae bacterium
GCGCTTGACCGAAGGGAAAGCATCTTCCTTGGCGAACTGTGTGCATCTCACAAAAGATACCATGTTCAAAGAACATGGTATAATATCGGCAGATATTATACCAGCGCCGATTTGCATCCGACCAAAGGGAGAGCATTTCTAAAAGCAAATCGTGCGATTGCTCTGTAAGAGCAATTCATCTTCTATAACTGACTGAAAAGGAGGTAGATTCCATTGAATCGGAATTCAAAACTTTTCCGGTTTGTCAATGCATATATGAGATGGCCGTTGTACTTGGTCTTGCTGATGTTCGCAATGGATATCTGCCTGTATGCGGCGGAACCAAAGGTTCTTTATATTGGTTTGATCTGTACAGGAGTTTATATTGCTGTTGTTATCTGTCTGCATTTTGGAAAGCGCAAAAAATTAAGCAGGCTTCTTGCAGAATTTGGTTTTAAATTTAATCAGGTGCAGCGAAAAATGCTGCTTGACTTAAAGGTTCCCTATGCGATTGTTGGCAGGGACTGTGCTGTGCTTTGGGCAAACGATGAATTTTGCCGGATTACAGGAATGTTTCCCAACCATTCTTATGAGATTGGCGAGTTTTTTCCAAATGTGACAAAACAGGTATTAGAGGATTGTTCCGATGAGGAAGAATTATTTTATGATACCAAAGGAATGCAGTTTCGGCTTTTGTTAAAAAATGTTCCGCTTGAGGAGCAGGAGGAGGGAGACAAAGACGGAAAAGGTGAAGTGATCGCCCTATATCTGTATGATGAAACAGAAATTCGCAGGCTTTACCGGGAAGGTGAAGAACGCTGTATGGCGGTCGGTATGATTTATATTGATAATTATGAGGAGGCGCTTGAGGGGATCAACGAGGTGAACGGATCGCTGCTCCCTGCGCTTGTGGAGAGAAAGATCAATCAATATATGCGCAGCAATGATGCGATTGTAAAAAAAACGGAGAAGGATAAATTTCTGATTTTGTTTCAAAATAAATATTTAAGCTCAATGAAATCAGATAATTTTCGAATTATGGACGATGTGCGTTCTCTGCATATCGGCAATACGGTAAATATTACAATCAGTATTGGGATAGGAATATGCGACGAGAATAATTATTCTTTTTTAACTGCGTTTGAAGCTGCAAAATCAGCGATTAACCGCGCGCTTGAGCGAGGCGGCGACCAGGCGGTCGTGCGCGGGGATAAGACGGCGAAAACGAATGACGCAGAAGGGTGCAGTTACTATGGCGGCAAGAGTGATTCTGTTGCAAAGAGCAGCAAAGTGCGCTCCCGTGTCAAGACGGAAGCAATATGCGAGCAGATCCGCGCGGCGGAAAATATTCTGATTATGGGACATAAAAAAGGAGATGCCGATTCCTTTGGCGCGACCGTTGGTATGTACCGAATTGCCCGCTATTTTACAGATAAAGTAAATATTGTGCTTGATGAAGAAATGAAAACTGTGGCAATGCTGTTGGAGCAATACAGACAGAGCAGCAGTTTTGAGGAGGGCATGTTTATTAAAAATGCGGAGGCAGTGCGGCGGGTAGATAAAGGAACGCTTGTCGTTGTCGTTGATGTCAACGCGGAGAACCGTACAGAATGCCCGGATATTTTGCCGGAGGCAGGAAATATTGTTGTGATTGACCACCATCGGGAGAAAAATCCAATCAATGCCAAAGTGACATTTGCAGAGTCCTACGCTTCATCAACATGTGAACTTATCAGCGAGATGCTCCAGCATCTTGAGGAGACTGGAAAGCGCGAACAAGCAGAGAAAATTATTAAGATAAGCGAGTGGGACGCCGATGCAATCTATGCAGGTATCTTGCTGGACACAAACAGTTTTATCACCAAAACTGGAGTTCGAACATTTGAGGCAGCGGCGTATTTAAAGCGAAAAGGAGCAGATATGACGCGCGTCAGAAAGTGTTTTCGACAGGATAAAAGCAGTGTGTATGAAAAGGCGAGAATTATCAATTCCGCTGAGATTTATAAAAATCTTTATACTTTTGCAGTCAATGACTGCGGCGCGGTGGATGAGTCCCCGACCGAATTTGGCGCGCAGGTGGCAAACGATTTGCTGGATATCGCAAATGTAAAGGCTTCTTTTGTGTTTACAATGCTTGACGGTGTTGTTTATGTCAGCGCGCGCGCGATGGATGAAGTGAATGTTGAGCTGATTATGAACCGATGCGGCGGCGGCGGTCATTTAAATATTGCTGGCGCCCAGTTTCGAGATTGTTCCGTGGAGGAAGGAATACAGCGTGTGAAAACTGTAATTGCAGAAATGATAGAAAAGGGGGAAATTTAGAGTTTATGGAAGTAATTTTGACAACAGATGTAAAGTCCCTTGGAAAAAAGGGCGAGATTGTAAAGGTGAGCGACGGGTACGCGAGGAATTTTATTCTTCCGAAAAAGCTTGGACTTGAGGCGACGCCTAAAAATTTAAATGATTTAAAACTTGCGAAAGCGGCGGAGGAGAAAAAGGCAAAGGAGATGTTAGAAGAGGCACAGGCGCTTGCAGGTACAATAGCTCAAAAGGGAATTGTGTTAAAAATTAAGACGGGCGAGGGCGGACGGACCTTTGGTTCCGTCTCGACAAAAGAAATCTCGCTGGCGATCAAAGAGCAGATGAATTTAGACATTGATAAAAAGAAACTTGTGTTGGCAGAGCCAATTAAGAATGTTGGAACATTTACTGTTCCGGTGAAACTGCATCCAAAAGTAACGGCAGAGTTAAAGGTAAAGGTAGAAGGGATTTAATTAAAATATTCGGGTTGAACCTGGGTTTTATAAGGTACAACCCGAATGTTCTGATATAGGCAGGAGGAAAGATGCACAAAAAGGAAAGCATAGGTTCTTTACAATCGACGGTCTGTGCCGTTTCAGCGGCGGGAAAGTTTGAGAGAAAGCACTTCCAAGTTTTTGTGCTGGTATGTATTAGATTAGAGCAGATGATTTTTCGGATACGTTTTGGGAAAAGATCATAACAGGGGGGAGTATACGGATGGATGAGTCGCTGATCAAGAAGGTTTTGCCGCACAGCCCGGAGGCAGAACAATCCGTGATTGGTTCTATGATTATGGATGGGGAGGCGGTTTTAGCCGCCTCCGAATTACTTGTTCCAGACGATTTTTATGGGAAACAGTATGGGGTTTTGTTTGAGGCGATCACAGAGCTGTCTGAGGAGGCGAAGCCAGTTGACCTTGTGACGCTGCGTGATAAACTGAAAGAAAAAGATGTGCCGCAGGAACTTTATAGTATTGAGTTTTTGGGCAATCTGGTAAAATCTGTTCCGACTTCGGCAAACGCGCGGTATTATGCGGGCATTGTCAAGGAAAAATCGGTGCTGCGCAGTCTGATTCGAGTGTCGGAATCGATTGCGAACGAGTGTTATCTTGATAAGGAACGTCTTGACACAATTTTGGAGGAGACAGAAAAGAAAGTATTCGATATTGTTCAGAAGCGGGGAAGCAGTGATTTTATTCCGATCCGCGACATTGTAATACAATCTCTGGACAATATTGAAGCGGCGTCGCGGAGAAAAGGAAGCGTAACTGGTATTGCGACTGGTTTTTATGATCTTGATTATAAGACGGCGGGACTTCAGCCGTCCGATTTAATTTTGCTTGCGGCGCGCCCTTCCATGGGAAAGACAGCGTTTGTACTTAATATTGCAGAACATGTCGCGGTAAAAAATAAGATTACAACGGCAATTTTCAGTTTGGAAATGTCAAAAAATCAACTTGTCAACCGAATGCTTTCCATGAATTCAGGGGTGAATTCGCAAGCGATACGAACAGGGGAGCTGAATGATTCCGATTGGGCAAATTTAATGGAGAGCGCTCGCGTGATCGGTGAATCCAATTTGATTATTGATGACACGCCGGGAATCAGTGTGATGGAAATGCGCTCCAAATGCAGAAAATTTAAACTGGAACATAATCTAGGGCTGATTATTATCGACTATTTACAGCTGATGTCCGGTTCTGGCCGGGTTGAATCAAGACAGCAGGAAGTGTCGGATATTTCCAGGTCTTTAAAAGCTCTTGCAAGAGAGATTGGATGTCCTGTGATCGCATTGTCACAGTTGAGCCGTGCAGTGGAGCAGCGCCCGGACAAACGGCCGATGCTCTCTGATTTGCGCGATTCCGGCGCTATTGAGCAGGATGCGGATGTTGTTATGTTTATTTACCGCGACGAGTATTATAACAAGGAATCCGATCGGGCAGGAATCACAGAGATTCTTATTGCGAAGCAGAGAAATGGACCAACAGGAACGGTTGAACTTGGATGGCACGCACAATATACAAAATTTGTAAATATTGAAAGAACGCCAGGGATGTAAAAAGAAATTTGAGAGTATTGTTAATATTTTTGTGTAAAAATATAAGTATAATAGAATTTTTTTGCTGTTTTTTGTACTCCGCCATAAGTTTATGGACTTATGGCGGTAAATTTTCTATTTAATTGTGCAAAGATGCAGACTTATGTGGGGGAACAACGAATTTCCAGTGAGTTTGAAAGTTCATGTCGAACAGTTTTGGCATAAAAAGAGATAGAATACTTGAAAATTGGACAAGCAATGTTACAATATTTATATAAGGTAAATTTTACCATTATTTACATAATATTTGCAGTATTATTCTTGGGAGGTTATCCATGGAAGTGTTGCGTTATATGATTTCAGATGCTGCGAAAAAAATTGATGTGGAGCCACATGTTTTACGGTACTGGGAAGAAGAGCTTGCGGTAGATATCCCAAGAAATGAGATGGGGCATAGATATTATCGTGAGGAAGATGTTGAGATGATGGGAGGGGTTAAATTTTTAAAAGAAAAGGGGTTCCAGTTAAAATCGATTCGTATTTTGCTGCCAGAACTTGATAAAGTGCTGAAACTTACGCCGCGAAGACTTTTGGAGCTGAGAGACCGTCTGGAGCTGGCAGTGAATCAGGAGGAACTGCGCTTGCAGCGCGAGCAGGAGCTGGAAGGCAATGCAGCACAGCCGACTGCTGATGGAAATATAAGCGAAGAGACATTGATACAGGAATCAGGAAATGTAAGTGTTTTGCTGCAAAACGACAAGATGCAGCAATTCCGCAATATTATGAATGAAATTATTTTAGGGGCTATGAGAGAGAATAATCGTGTGTTGACTGGAAGTATTACGGAGTCTGTTTCCCGTGAATTTGAGTACCAGATGAAGAAAAGGGAAATGATGGAGGAGGAGCATTTCAAACAGCTTGACCGGACGCTGCGGGAATATCAGCAGGGACAGAAACAGGCGGCAGTGGCAAAAGAATATACTGGTCGGCGGGAAAGCAAGTTTTTTAAAAAAAACAGAAAAGTTAAAATTTAGGGGTTTGACTTTTTATCAAAATGGTTCAAGTATTTAGGGCGTGCTTGGAAGTACAATTTCTGAAAAAATAATAAATTTATTGTAAGTTATGGCAGGTCATTTATAAAGGACGAAAGGAGTATCTGTTAAAATTTATGAAAATGACGCCATACAAAATAAGCGGGGGAATCAAGTACCACCGCTTATTTTCGTGTGCAGACTTATTTTGCTTTTCATACTTGGATGGTATGAGTACGCCCGCATAAACTGCAGAAAACCTATCTTGCAGTTTATGCGGGCGGTGCAAAAATATTTCGTTGCTCGATTGTATATTATGTAAGAACCTGAAATTACGGCTCCTCGATCGAGCCTGTCGGACAAGCACCTGCGCAGGAACCGCACTCGATGCATGCATCTGGATCAATCTCGTAGTGGCTCTCACCCTCAGAAATTGCATTTGCAGGGCATTGAGCTGCACATGCGCCGCAGCTTACACAACCGTCGTTGATTTTATATGCCATTGGAACATACCTCCTTCTTTTATATTTTCTTTATTTTACTCCAAAAGCAAAAAGATTACAAGTAAAAAATTATTAAGGTTTTGCAAAACGCAGCAGAAAGATACGGGGATGCCTTGACGAAAGAGTTTTGATACTATATAATCATTACAACTTTTTGAAAGGAGAATAAATTATGGAAGTGACAAAGGACATGACGATCGCGCAGGTGATTCAGCTTGATCAGAATATTATTCCAATCTTGATGGATGCAGGAATGCACTGTATCGGCTGCCCGTCCGCGCAGGGAGAAAGTCTGGCGGAAGCGGCGTTTGTTCACGGAATCGACGCGGATAAGCTGGTGGCAGATATCAATAATTTTTTGTCTGCGAAGTAAGCAGATAAAAAACAGAAACCGCAATTTCTTGGAAAATCAAGAAACTGCGGTTTTTATCAATTTTGTGACAGACAATGCTGCAGTGATCTGAGATATTGTTAGAGTTTTTCAAGAACTTGGATTGCACGATCGCGGATAATACATTCGTAATGTTCTTCAAAATATGAAAATGTCGTTTCCTGAAGATGTTCCTGTGTGCCATACTCCGATACAATATTGCAGACCTTGTTGTAATCGATTGGTTTATGATCAGAAATATTTAGTACAAGATGATAGGAAGAATCAACAGGATTCTTATATAATGTATTTTTACCATTGTAGAATGGTGCTATCACACTTGCAAGTGCAGATACTTCTTTCAGTGAACCAAACCGGAAAGAACGTGCAAGGCGTCTTGCGATCTCTTCTGGAGAGAGCTTCGGTGGATTTAGCTCTGAGCGTTTGAAAGCACGCCCATTGTTCATAAGACATTGCCGCAGTTCTTCAATAAATGGAACTTTTTCTGAAAGCAGCTCGTTTATTTGGTCAAAACACTGCAAAATCTGATCTGCTGTCGTTTCTTCCTGATGGTCTGTTTCCATTGCAGTTTCTTCGTCGTCCTCCTGTGAAGGCGTAAAATTCGAGAAGCGAGTGTCAAGCTCATCAGGATCTTCCACCTTTGTGATTACGAGGATCAGACATTCAGGTGATACGGGGATTGCCTCGATCATCAGCGGGATATTATCAGCGTCAAAACCGAATTCGGCGGAGGCTTGCTGCATCATATCTCGGAAGAGAGCTTTCGCCTTTTCACTGCCGTAAGCCAGCTCGCTGATGCGCAGATGCCGGTCAGCAAGATCATTCTTGTTCAGCGTACACCGGATCTGATTATCACTGATCCTTTCAATTTTCATCAATCACACCTCCTAAAATATGTCAAAAGAGCAGCCCAAAACCAGCAGGTATTGCCGGGGGGGGGCTATGATACTCCAAAAAATCATAATGGTATCTAATGTGTATTCAAAGTATAAAGGAAAAGTGCCTATAAGTCAACAAGTTCTTTCAGACTTTCGGCGTTTTTCATAAAATTACCTTGAAATATTCTACATCTGATGTAAAAAATAATGCTTGATTCTATTAAAAAAATCAGTTAGAATGAATTTGTCAGCGGGAAGGAGTGATTTGGATTGGACTGATAAATACAATATCCTTTCAGTTTTAAAGGATAGAAAAGATACAAAAGTATGTTTGGCAGAGCATATCCGCCTTAAGCAAAAGAGAATTATCAAAACTGTCTGCGGCGATTCCAGCGAGGCTGCTGCTGTACTTCAGGAAGCCGTTCTGATGAGGCAGTTAAAACATCCATGTATTCCTGAAATATATGATATCGAAGAACATGCGACAGGGTTTAGCATTATCGAAGAATATATACCGGGAGATTCTTTAACTTCTTATTGTCGATCTCAACACCCAGAAATAAAAGAAATTATATCCTATGCAGTACAGCTGTGCGGACTGTTGGATTATTTGCATAACAGAAAACCTGCGCTGCTGCATCTTGATTTAAAACCCGATAATTTAATTGTCTGTGGAGAACGATTATTTTTAATTGATTTTGGCAGTGCGAAAGAAGCAGGACAGGTTACTTTTGGTATGACTCTAACTGGAACGCCCGGCTATGCCGCACCCGAATGTTACAGGGGACAGGCGGTTTTGCAGAGCGATATTTACAGCACTGGAAAGATTTTAGAATTTATGCTTGCAAGCAGCCCGTTAAGGTGTGGAAGAAAGTATGCAGCGTGGCGCAGGCGTTTGCTGCGGATTGTCAAAAAAGCAAAGCGCGAGAAACCGTCGGAGCGTTATTTGTCTGCAAGTGCGATGGAGCGGGTGCTGCTCACTGTCACAGGAAAGGATGCGGCGTGGGAGGGATGCAGAACAATCAGTATTGCATCCTGTACAAGAAGAACTGGAGCTACTTGGATTTCTTTGTTATTTGCAAGTTTTTTGCAGAAGCAGAAAAAGAAGGTGCTGTATTTGGAATGCAATGAATCCGATGCAGTGCTTCAGATGATTCAAGGTCAAAATATAACAGAAAAGGATATTTTTTTTCAGGGAATTCCAGTGGCGGAAGCAAGGGGAAAATTGCGGAAGTGTTCTGGTACAGGGGAGTATGGAACAGACTGGGAGAAAGAATACTATGAAAAGCTTGGCTATAAGATACTTTTAGAGGATTTTGGAGTTCTGACACCAGAAAATATAGAAGCATTCTTAGAAGCAGATTTGTGCTTGTTTCTTGTTGGAAGCAAAATTTGGGAACAGGAGAATATGTGGAAAGGACTTTCTTACCTCTCCAGATTTGAAAAAGTACCGATTATACTGGTAAATTTCGCGGGAAAAAAAGAGTATGCAAGAACTGCAAAGCTGCTTGGAGGATTGAAAAGTCTGCGCATTCCCTATGTGGCAGAAGCGTGGGAGAAAAAAGAAAACAAGGAGCTTTGGGAAGTATTTGAAGAACTTTATGACCAGCTTGCAGAAGGGAGATAAACGAAATGAAAAATTTATTTGGCGAAAAACAAAATAGAAGCTGACTTGCCAGGTAAATCCGTATAAAAAGTAAGCTTTTCATACAGTAACTTATGCCAGACAGCGCGGAAAATAGAGAATATTAAAAGTATGAGTAAAAAGAAAATGGAAGGGTGCGCCATCGGGGTGTATGGGCTTCATCCTGCGGCTGGAACAACGCATGTTGTTATGTTGTTGGCCAGTTATTTCAGCGATATACATAAGTGTAAAACAGAAGTGTTTGAGACAGGAGAACAAAAGTCGTTTCATTGTTTTGAACATTTTTTGCAGGGAAAGAGCAGCAGAAATAATTTCCGTACAAAACGCTGTATTTATTATAAATACGAAGATTTAAATAGTAATATACACAGAAAAGAGGGGAGAATCTGTATATATGATTTTGGCTGTCAAGATAAGGCAGTGAAATCGCTTCTATTGTGTGATGAGAAATGGATTGTCGGAAGTACAGGAATTTTTCATGCTGGTGACTGGGAAGCTTTTTTTGAAAAAAAGGAAGTGAAGGAACAGATTGCAAGAAAAGGAACAAGCGGGTTCCATTTGCTGAAAAACCACGGGGATACGGCAAAACAGTCTGATGTTTCTGTCAAGTTCGATGGAAGATCCTACACCATTACAGCTTATGAACTTGGAACAGAACAAAATATTTTACGTTTGTCGAAGGGGGTGAGAAATCTTTTTGCAAAGATGAATACACAAGCAAATCTTTATTGATCTAATACTGTGAGCAAATCTGCAGTATTAGGTGGAAACAATACAGCGGTGCAGGTTTTTATGTATAAGTAAAATGCAGACTCTGGTTATTTAGGAAGTATGTCTCACAGCAAAACTCCTTATCCATAATGGAACGAGTCAACCAGTCTGAATCTTCTGCATTTTACAAAATAGGCAGCTTTCTCGGACGTACCCTCAAGACAAACCGAAAGAACTGCGGGATATATTTTCGGCAAAAGGAAAATAGAAATCTCAAATGTACAAAACTGCACCGCTGAATTCTTTTTTAAGAAAACGTTGGATTATCGAAGGTTTTGTGCTATACTGTTGGCAAAAGTGATGTCAGATTTGGAATTAGGGATTTCAGATCTTGGTTTTTACAGCTATACAGCGCGGGGGAGGTATCTTCTGCGGGCAGAATACAATCTAGGTGAATTCCAGCCTTTTTATTTAGCTGTGTATAAAAAAAGATTGTGTGCTGTTAGCGTAAAGGAATGAGAGGGATTATGGAAAGACATGTAAAACAAGCGGTGATTGGGAGTTTGCTCGTCCTTGCTGTTATCGTTGTGTTTGGAGTGGCGGCGGTCATTCGGTATTTTACACCAGGGAAAGAGTGGATGGAACTTTCGGAATATTATTCCGTGCCAGAGGGAGAAGCGATATTGATTTTAAACGACACGGTGCATGAAAGGAACGCGCGCCTGATCGATGGCAGAATTTACGTGGATTTAGCAACAGTACAGCAGTATTTTAACCATCGTTTTTACTGGGATGAAACAGAGGAAGTGCTTTCTTACACAACGCCAAGAGAGTTGTTTCGCGCAGGCAGCGGGGAGGCAGCTTATCAGGTTACAGCAGATGCGAATGCAACAGATTATGCTGTTGTGTGGATGTTGGATGGCGTGTATGTTTCGCTTGATTTTGTGGCGGAATATTCTGATATTTCTTATAATGCGTACACGGCTTCAGATACTCCTGGAGAGCCAGTACAGCGGGTACTTGTATCGTGTACCCATGAAGATTACCTGTATATGGATGCTTTAAAGAAAACTCAGATTCGTGTGGAACCAGACCGAAAAAGTGAAATTGTGGCTGAGGTGCAGCCAGGGGATACATTGATGCTTTTGGAGGGCGGCGGTACGCAGCAGAGCCATTTTCTGGAAGTTATGACCGAGGATGGAGTGCGCGGCTATGTCAATAAGCGGCATGTCGGAGAGGGATATTATGAGGCGAAGGGCGGAAATTATACTGCCCCGGAATATACTTCCATTCACCAGAAAGAAAAAGTCAATTTAGTTTGGCATTATGTCGAAACTCAGGCGGCAAATAATCGATTGGAAGAGATGCTAAACGGGACAGAAGGAATTAATGTGATTTCTCCAACATGGTTTCGGTTAAATGGAAGCGATGGGGATTTTACTTCCATTGCAAGTGCAGAGTATGTGAGAGAAGCTCATTCCCGCGATATTTCTGTATGGGGATTGGTGAAAAACTTTGACACTGGCACACAGGTTGACACATACAAAGTTTTGTCGAGAACTTCATCGAGAGATCGATTGATCGATGGACTTGTGCAGGAGGCACTTGCTTTTCAGCTGGATGGAATCAATGTGGATTTTGAAACGCTCACCGTCGATGCAGGACCGCATTTTATTCAGTTTTTGCGGGAGCTTTCCGTAAAATGCCGAAACAGTGGTCTTGTCCTTTCGGTAGATAATTATGTTCCAGCAAATTATAATCGCTATTATGATTATGTAGAACAGGGCAAGATCGTAGATTATGTGGTGATTATGGCTTATGATGAACATACTTCTATATCCGAGAATGCGGGCAGTGTGGCGTCTATCTCCTATGTGGAAAATGCGATTGCTGATACAATAGCAATGGTGCCGGCGGAAAAGCTGATTGTCGGTATTCCGTTTTACACAAGGCTCTGGAAAGAGGTGGTTGAGGAGGATGTTACGGTTGTGAGCATTGCGGAAACGCCGGTTATGAGAAGTGCGGAAAAGATTGTGGAGGATCGTGGTATTACGCCGGTCTGGGATGAAGAGACAGCACAGTATTATGCGGAATATCAGGAGAACGGTGCAATTTATCGAATATGGCTTGAGGAGGAACGCTCGATCGGAGAGAAGCTTGTCCGTGTGATGCAGGCTGGTGCGGCTGGTGTGGCAGCGTGGAGATTAGGGCAGGAAAAACCGGAAGTTTGGTCTGTAATTATGCAGTATTTGGGTGATGCGCAGTAAGCGGGACATGGAACCAGCGTTGTCAGCATAGAATATATCGATAGCTGATGCAAGGGGAATGGTCAAAAAATGACCGCGTTTGTATGAAAAAACAATGGAAATTTGGGTTGTACCTGCTGGTGGTTTGTGCTGGATGCCTCCTTTTGGGAAAATGTCTTCGAATATTTTCGGATAAAACCGGGGATACAAAAACAAATATTTCTCAGGAAACGCAGGATTTAACGCCAACACCTTCCTTGGAGAAGGGCAGCGTTCTGCTGACTGATGAACAGCAGGAACAGATCGCAGACTTTGAAGCTGGCGGGCGCAGTGTTGTGCTGGATGCAGGGCATGGCGGCATTGACCCTGGAAAAGTTGGTGTAAACGGCGCAAATGAAAAAGATATTAACCTTTCTATTGTCGAAAAGTTAAAGGGGTACTTGGAGGAGGTCGGTTTTACAGTAACATTGACGCGCACATCGGACGATGGGTTGTATTCAAATTCAGATTCCAACAAAAAGTCGGCGGATATGAAAGCACGCATTAAAGTGATAGAGGAATCCAAGCCGGATTTTGCGGTCAGCATTCACCAAAATAGCTTTACGCAGGAATCTAGTTTTGGCGCACAGGTATTTTACTTTGAAAGCTCTGCAGAGGGAAAAAGGATGGCTGAACAGCTGCAGACAACATTAAAGCAGGTGCTTGCTGACGACAATCGCCGTGAGGCGAAGTCAAATACCAGTTATTATCTGCTGAAAAAGTCTCCGTGTCCAATGGTTATTGTAGAGTGTGGTTTTTTAAGCAACAAGCGGGAAGCTGAACTATTAATTACAGAGGAATATCAAGAAAAGCTGGCTTGGGCTGTCTGCCTTGGCGTTGTGGAATACTGCAGGCAGGGAGTGCGCGATGGAATCGGACAGCCAAAAGCGGAAAAAAATTTTGATACTATGGCAGAAAAATAAAAAATACAATACAGTAATTTTAAATAAAAAATAGATGCAAATTTTTCAGGGCAGAAATTTTTGTTTGATTTTAAAGTCGTTGGTCTGCGGCAGAATGAGAGGAAAAATGGAAACAAAAGTGAAAAAAATAAATCGGGAAGCTCTGTGTAAAGAGGATTTTGCGGAAGCGGTAAAGATCTTAAAACAGGGGGGGCTTGTTGCGTTTCCAACAGAGACTGTCTATGGGCTTGGAGGGGATGCATTGGACGCCGAGGCAGCAGCAAAGATTTATTCAGCGAAAGGACGCCCTTTGGATAATCCTTTAATTGTACATATTGCAGACAAGGAGGATATTTACCAGCTGGCAAAAGATATTCCCGATGCAGCGCGAAAACTGGCAGATAAGTTTTGGCCAGGACCATTGACGATAATACTGAAAAAAGGACAGCTTGTCCCAAATAGTACGACGGGCGGACTGGCGACGGTTGCAATCCGTATGCCGTCCGACCAAATTGCCGCAATGCTGATTCGAGAGTCAGGACTTTATATTGCTGCGCCGAGTGCAAATGCTTCGGGGCGGCCAAGTACGACAAGAGCAGAGCATGTATATGAAGATTTGGCAGGAAGAATCCCGCTGATTTTAGATGGCGGTCCAGTTCCGATTGGATTGGAGTCTACGATTGTGGACTTGTCAGGCGAACATCCGATTATATTGCGGCCAGGTTATATTACATTAGAACAGTTAAAGGAAATTTTGCCGGATGTTGTATATGACCGCGCAGTAGTCAGCCGACATCAGGATGTAAATATTGTTGCAAAAGCGCCAGGAATGAAATATCGGCATTACGCGCCAAAAGGAAGCATTACAATTTACGAAGGGACTGAAGATGCTGTTGTAAGTGCAATCAACCAGCAAGCAAAAGAAAAGATCGAGCAGGGATATCGCGTCGCGGTACTTTCGGCAAGCGAGACGAGCGGTAGGTATCAGTATGGGCTTGTGAAGAATGCGGGAGCGCGCTGCAAAGAGCAGCAGATTGCTGCAAATTTATTTGAAGTATTGCGGGAGTTTGACGAAGAAAAAATTGAATTTATTTATGCGGAAAGTTTTGATACTGCACAGCTTGGACAAGCGATTATGAATCGGCTGCTAAAAGCTGCGGGGTATCATATTGTACGGGTATAATAACATTGCAGCAATTTACAAGTTTTACAAGGATTTATAATATAAATGCTTCCTTCTGTATGTAAAATATCCAAAGTACGAATCGAAAGTCATTTGTGAAACTGTCGAGCGGACAAGGTTTGCTTGTTGATACAGAATACATTCGTATATTATACTATAAATTTTGGGATTGTGGTTTGCAAACGATGTAAAATTTTCTTACGCCTGTATAGATAGAAGAAAATATTATGGTGAATTTTTTAAATTCTTTGGAAAACCCTGATAAAACAAAAAATATTGTTCTATCAGGGTTTTTCTATGAATGATCTGCAATTATACGAAATTATTATTTTACAAGCTTTTTAAGGAGTTATAACAGCAATTATAGATTTTGTTTGTGTTACGGTTCAATCTGCTCAATTCGGCGTATATGGCGTTCGTCGTTGGAAAACGAGGTATTTAGGAATGTATCAACAATTTTAATGGCAAGTCCCGGTCCAACAATGCGTCCGCCCATTGCAAGTATGTTTGCATTATTATGAAGGCGGGTTGCTTCCGCAGAGAAACAGTCATGACATAACGCACAGCGCACGCCTTTTATTTTGTTGGCGGTGATGGATATGCCAATACCAGTGCCGCAGATTAGAATGCCAAATTCGCATTTGCCGGACACTACAGCTTCGGCAACTTTTTTTGCAAAGACCGGATAATCGCACGAAGCCGTGGAATCTGTGCCAAAATCATGATATTCTATGTTTTTTTCCTCCAGATACCGAATGATTTCCTGTTTCAGCTCAAAACCTCCATGATCACATCCAATTGCTAACATAATAAATACCTCCTAAATATTTTTTTATGGTTTCAAATACACTCTAGCAACAAGACCAGTTTTTTAAGTGGTGAGAGTGTGTCGCCAGTAATAAGCAAAGTGCTTATATTATTGTTTTGGAATTTTTTCAGTGATTTCCTCAATTTCTATTCCAAGTTCTTTTAAAAGCTCTGAAGAACCTAATATAGTGTCCAAAGTGAAATCTTTGTACAGAATAAATATACCTGATGCAGATACAGCTCCATTTTCGCCTTTTGTAAATGTGACAGCCACCGGCACAGCATCTTGATAGGTATATAAATAGATTTCATTTTCCTCCAATTCATTGCTGACAAATAGTTTTTCGCTGATACATAAACTGGATGCTGAAAGTGCTTCGGAACCGCCCATAGCATTAATTTGTGTAGCGATAACAGAAAGCATTCGTGATTTTATGTGTTTCTTTAATGTTTCTGATAATTCGTCTGTTTGGATAAAATCTAATATTGTGCCAGAGCTGTCCGAGGAGGTGATTTTATACAAGGCAGCAGGTTTGGAGAAATCCCCTGCCCCAGCAGCAGAGATCAAATCCAATACATTTGCACTATCAGAATAAAGGCTGAGATATTGCTGACTGTTCGCCATTTCTACCATTGAGGAGATTACTTCAAGTCCATGTTCATAAAGAGATTTGTCCGCGGTATTTTCGTTTTTTGTGTCATTGCATGCTCCAAGCAGTAATATAGCAGATATTACAAAGAAAACAGCAATGCGTCTGAACATTTTTATCATTTTGATACCTCTTTTAAATAGAAACTGAAATAAAAAATTTAATTTACTTATAATGCAAAATTTGTAATAAAGCAATTAAGCATTGCAGCTGATTTTTATAAAATTTCAAATTTTGTTCATTGTACTGTCGGTTCTGAGGTGCCATTGGAATCCAAATCAGAGGATTCTTCTGGAACATGACCGTACAACAGTCGATAGATTACTTTATGCATCAGCGTGAAAAGTTCTGAAAAACATGCTTCATAAGCGGGAGTATTTTGTCCATAAGGGTCTGTCACATCACCGTGCTCACCGGCGAATTCTTTTATTGTATATGCGTTGTCGTTGATAAAGAAATCAGTGGCAAGCCGACGTTTTTGCGCGATTGTCATTGTTAAAATCAGTGTTTCTTCATCAACTTCTTCTTTGCGAAACTGCTTTGTAGTATAATTTTCTATCAACATTCCATGAGTAGCAAGTACTGTTTCCGCTTTTGGGTTGACTGGTTCAGGGAATAGAACTACAAGCCCGCGCGAACATACAAGCAAGTCAAGGTCACGATTGATATTTTTAAAAATTGTTTCAGCGATCGGGCTTTGGTATGTATTTTCCGTACAGACAAAGATTAGTTTTGTAATCATTACGAATCACCTCCCTTTTTGGTAAAATGCTCGTCTTTTCTTTTTGTCCATTGATATTTTATAGAAAAGTGTGTTGTAAAAAATTAAAATATTAAAAAAAACAGTATTGCAGCAACAACCATCTAATTCAGATATAAAAGCTGTAAAAAGTATTACAGCGAGCGCGCAAATTCCATTAAAAGACGCACAGTATGCTGGATTGCAGCGGCTTCAAAAACAGGATAATCAACATGAGCGCTGTTGTCTGCTTTGTCTGAGATGGCGCGGATAATCAGGAATGGAATATGGTTGAGATAAGCAGCTTGTGCGATCGCAGCACCTTCCATTTCTGTACACATCGGCTGAAATGTTTTGATAAGGTAGTCCTTTTTAGATTTGTCGGAAATAAACTGATCTCCGCTTACAATACGTCCAGTAAAAACATGAATGTCAGGGTTTGTTTTAAGACAAGCTTCCTGGGCGAGAGAAAGCAAATTGGCATCTGCTTTGAAAATTGATGTTTCCATCCGAGGAATAACGCCTGGCTGATAACCGAATGCACCTGCATCCATATCATGCTGTACAGCGTCTGTGGATAAAACAATATCCCCTATATCAATCGCTGCATCCAGGGAACCGGCAATTCCCGTATTGATTACCTGATCAACGTGAAAAAGGTCTGCAAGAATCTGAGTGCAGATTCCGGCATTGACTTTACCAATTCCAGAGCGCACAATAACAGCTTCTTTATCCGAAAGTTTTCCTTTGTAAAATTTCATGGAAGCACGTTCGACAATTTCTACTGACTCCATAGCAGAAGTCAAACGACTGATTTCTTCTTCCATTGCGCCGATAATTCCGATCATAATAACCTCCATTGTATTGTTTTTAATATTTGAATTTAGTATTTTCACATGATTATATTAACTTTTTGGCATGATAGCGATATATTAAATTGTAGATATACATATTATAATATATAAGCGCTTGCTTTGCTTTTTGCGAATATTATGCCATGTTTTTCAAACATGGTATTCCTCTGGAAGATGCATACGATTCGCTAAGGAAGATGCTTACCCTTCGGTCAAGCGCGAACTGGTGCGGGTATAATATCTATCGATATTATACCATGTTTGAAAAACATGGTATTCCTCTGGAAGATGCACACGATTCGCAAAAGAATTTGTCCTCCCGTTGGTCGGACGCGAATCGGTGCGGGTATAATATCTATCGATATTATACCATATCGTTCCGACATGGTACTCTCCGAGGGATGCACACAGTTCGCTAAGGAAGATGCTTACCCTTCGGTCAAGCGCGAACTGGTGCAGGTATAATATCTATCG
>CAMUAR010000070.1 GCA_947086895.1 uncultured Lachnospiraceae bacterium
AAGAAAGTACATTTTCTTTAATTACTTTTTGGACGCAAAGCGGTGACAGAATATGTGCTTCACATGCTGCTGTTTTGATTGAGATAGAGAATGGATATCTGCTGTTTGAAAAAACGAATCCAGAATCTCCCTATGCGGCAACAAAATTTTCTTCTGTCGATGAAGTAAAGCAATATTTATATAATATGATGAATTTAGATTATTCAAGATATAATCAACAAATTGGAACTTATATTATTTTGCAAAATGATAAGTTGCTTTAGTGTAATATCATGTTTATAACTTTATATTTTTTATTTTTGGGGCAGCAGTTATCTTATCAGACAATTCGCTGCCTTTTATTTTCAAGAACGATTGGAAAAACATGCCTATTGTATTATGATTTTTTTAAAATTTCCACTATAAGCTTAATGATCTGCGCTTTGATTGTTTCGGCAGTTTTTGTGTCTGTAAAAAGGGATTTTATTTCGATTGATAACAATTTCATATTTGTTCCACATTGACATGATAAACTTACAAACATAAGCAAAACTTTAATTTAATTACAATATAATACTATATATAATAAAATAAATTAGAATATTATAGTATATATTATAAATGATTTTATGATATTTTTGTTTCGCTTATCCTATAAAAAATAAGGAGGTATTTTTATGGCAACATTACTTATTGTGGAAGATGATGTAAAAACAAATGAAGCAATATGTGAATATCTAAAATCAGCAGGACACAAAATCATTCCCGCTTATGATGGCAGCAGTGCATTACAGATCTTTGACGCAGGTAATATTGATCTTGTTGTGTTGGATATTATGCTTCCAAAAATATCCGGGCTTTCGGTTCTGCATAAGATGCGGGAGAAGAGTTCAATTCCCATTCTTATGTTGACAGCCATTGAAGATGAATATACACAGGTGACAAGTTTTGATGAACAGGCGGACGATTATATTACAAAACCTTTTTCCATGATTTTATTAGGGCGGCGCATTACAGCCCTTTTGCGCCGAAGTGGGAAAAGTACAATGTCTGATCGAATGATTTTTGGAAATGTGACCGTTGATTTTTCCGGCTATACAGCAAAAGATGATAATGGAAAAATTGATATTACACCAAAAGAAATCGATTTATTAAAATTGCTTGTGGAGCATAAGGGGTTGGTACTTACCCGATCACAAATACTTGATGATTTATGGGGGAACAGTTATCCTATTATTGACAGAACCATTGACACTTATATTAAGAATTTGCGAAAGAAACTGCGGCTGGACTGTATTGTTACAGTGAAAGGAATTGGTTATAAATACGAGGTACAATAATGAAGAAGATAAAAATATTTCCAAAAACGTTTGCTTATACGTTGGGGCTTATGCTTTTTGTTGCCAGCATAGCTCATATGCTGCTCTATTTATTTACAAAACCAGAGTGGCTTGCCATTTCATTGAATCCGCAAATAGAAACCTCTTTCATTACAAGTCTGAATATAACAGATTATGTTACAAAAGCTGTTTTGAAAGCTCTGCCATTGTCTTTAATTTGTTGTGTGATTATTTCAATTATCTGTTCTTTTTTATTTTCAAGAAAGTTTACTGTCCCTATAAAGCATATTAGTATGATTACAGGAAAAATGGCACAAATGCAAAAAGGAGCTGTCTGCAAGATCAATCAGGAAGACGAAATAGGTATATTAGCCGATAATATTAATTACTTATATCAAAGTTTGTTATCGACAATTGAGAACCTTGAAATGGAGAAGCAGCGTGTAAGTGAAAGTGAAAAATCGAAGGTTGATTTTTTGCGGGCGGCTTCGCATGAACTAAAAACGCCAATTTCAGCGTTAAACGCTATCTTAGAAAATATGATACTTGGAATTGGAAAGTATAAAGATTATGATATTTATTTGCCGGAATGTAAAGAAATAACGGAACACCTTGCAGAAATGATACATGATATACTTGAAACTTCAAAGATGGGTGTATCTTTAAAGAATGAAACAGCAACAAGAGTTCATCTGTCAAATATGCTTTCTTTTTTGTGTGAACCTTATATACTTATTGCTAAAACAAAAGGTATTGCTTTCCAACTGGATGTATCAGATGATTTTTCGGTTGTACTGCCGCTGTGTATGTTTGAAAAAGCCCTTTCCAATATTCTTGCTAATGCGGTTGCATATACAGAGGCAGGTGGGAAAATCTCTGTATATTTTGACAAGCAGAGAATTATCATAGAAAATGAATGTATCCCTATTTCCAAGGATATATTGCAACATCTTTTTGAACCATTTTATCGACCTGACTTCGACCGAAACCGTGATAAAGGCGGCAATGGGCTTGGATTATATATTGTAGATACTTTTTTAAAAGCTATAGGTATTTCCTATTCGTTTCTTCCTATAAAGGAACCGCTGGGGATGAGATTTGTTATTGATTTAAATACAGTAGTATAGCAAAAAAAGCTTTCCGAAAACGGGGAGCTTTTTTATTCCTTATATATTTCATACTGGTTCCATATTGGAAAGTTATAATATCATTGTTTTATAAATGAAAATGAAACAGCAGAAAATGGAGGTATTAAAATGGGAACAATCAAACGGGCTTATCTTTATGTTACAAGAAAAAAGGGGAAAAGTATATTGCTCTTTTTTATACTTCTGCTCATGGCAACTTTTGTATTAACTGGACTTTCGATTGCGAAGTCATCACAGGAAGAGCAGCGGAACTTACGAGAGGTTTTAGGGGGTGAGTTTCAAATTGTAACAGATCTTTCCGACAACAATCCTTATGCAAAGAAAACGGTTGACAGTGAGGGGAGTGTAGAACTTTATACGGAATATCCTATTACGCAAAAAGTTATTGACAATGTTATGACCATTGATGGGATAAAAAGCTATAACGCTGAAACGCATACATTTGTTTCCGTAAATCTTGATGTATTTCCCGGAAATGTCCCTATAAAAGCCGAATATAACAATTTGATTTATGCTTGGAGTGTTATAGATACGCAAACAACCAATTTCTTTCAATCGGAAAAATTCAAACTCGTTGAGGGAGAGCATATTACAGAAAATAAAAGTAATGCTGCCATAATCAGCAATGCTTTAGCCGAGAAAAATGGTCTGAAACTAGGCGACACCATTTCGATACAAAGTGACAGTACAGCGACAGCTAAGATTATTGGCATTTATGAAATTCTGAAACCAGATCCACTTTATGAAAATATCGTTACTTATGAAAAAGCAGAAAATCAGATTTTTATTGACTTTCAAACTTTGCAGAATTTGTTTGGAAATATACCAGCAGGCTTTGGAAGTGTGACATTTGATGTTTCTGATCCAGCGCAGCTTGACAATATTATTTCAAACGTGAAAAAATTGTCCACGATTGATTGGCGTGCTTTTGAAGTTACAACAAACAATGAAACTTATTTAGAAGCTGCTGCTCCGCTGCAGAAAGTTCAGACTTTGGTGATAACTATGATTATTATAATTGTTTTTGTCAGTGCAATTATTCTCTCTTTGGTTCTTACTATGTGGGGCAGAAGCCGTATTCACGAAACAGGGATATTTCTTTCTCTCGGTATTGCAAAAGTAAAAATCATCGGTCAATATTTGACAGAAGTTTTGATGATTGCAGTGTTTGCTTTTGGATTTTCTTATTTGACAAGTAACACTGTTGTAAATCAACTGGCGAATGAATTGCTGCAGCAAACTGCTTCTGCCAGCAAAGAACAAACAGAAATAGTAACTCAAATAAACGGGTATAGCAGCGATGGTATTTCGATCAGCGTAAAAGACAGTTCCAGCCTACCAGACGCATCACAGCAACAGAAGAATAATGTTGATGTTGAAATTCCAGCAGTTGGAACAGAAACAGAGGAAACGCAGCTTCACACAACCGTTAGCACTTGCAGTATACTGCAACTCTATATTATAGGTATTGCAATTATTATTTTTTCGGTAGGAGTTTCCACATTAACAATAATGCGTTTAAAACCGCGGGAAATATTATCCAAAATGAGCTAGACTGTGTGAAAACTACTTTCTATGGGCTGTGCGTCTCAATTTGAAGGAGAGTTCTGCCGAATGATGGAGGCGTGAGGTGCAGCAGCTGCGGTGACCGAATGAAACAGCAAAGATCTTGTACATTGCGATGTGCAGAACGTAGGAATAAGTTTTCGAACACGCCTTAAAAGGGAGGTTATGTAAAATGTCTATTTTAGAAGTGAAAGAAATATTGTATGCCTACAAAAATGGAAAATCGATTTTATCAAATATAAATGCAGAGTTTGAAGCTGGAAAAATGTATGCCATTCTTGGAGCATCCGGTTCTGGAAAAACAACATTATTGTCGTTAATTGGCGGGCTTGATGTTCCAAAAAAGGGGGAAATTCTCTTTGAACAGGAAAATATCCTGCAACGAGGGCTTGAATATTACAGATGCAATCATGTTTCTTTGATATTTCAAAGTTATAACCTTATTGACTATATGACTCCTATTGAAAATGCAGAACTGACAGCAAAAAAAGATGTACTGCCGATATTAGAACGACTTGGATTGACATGCGAAGAAGTAAAACGCAATGTGATGAAACTGTCCGGCGGGCAACAGCAACGTGTGGCGATCGCCCGCGCACTGTCCGCTGATACCCCAATTATTTTAGCTGACGAACCGACGGGAAATTTAGATGAAGATACAGCGGTCAGTATTATCAATATATTAAAAGAAAGCGCACATAAGCTAAATAAATGTGTGATTGTTGTGACCCATTCAAATGAATTGGCAGCACAGGCAGATATTGTACTTAAATTAGAGCGCGGTAATCTGCATACAATTTGAATGTTTCAATTTATAAAATCTTCTGTTTCATGGCAGTTTTTGAAAGATCAAAACTGCCATGAAGTACAAAACGTATCAACAAAATCCGATAATCATTGATATATTAAAAATCCATTACCACTGAAGAAAAAATTATACATAAATATAAATTGTCTAATCAATGAAATACTGCTTACATCTTTGCAGCGGCGGATCCAATTCTCTTATGTTCGTCTGCACCTTACAGACGCATTTTTTATATTACAAGTATAATGACAAAATAAGAAGTTAGTATTATAATTATAAAAAGAAACAACATAAAAAGCAGAAAGATTAAGATTACATTTATCAATATAAGGAAGAAAAGTTCGAAAAAAGTAAGAAAAATTATATATTCATTTTGGAAAAATTATGGTATAATATCAGCAGATATTATACCGCGCCAGAGATAATTTGCATTATCGAGAGGTAGCTCAGTTGGTAGAGCAGCGAAAATGCTTCATGTTTGTGAAGCTAACAGCAATCTTCGGCCTGTCACGCCGTGTGTCGGAGGTTCGAATCCTCCCCTCTCGAATAGAAAAGAATACAAAAAAAGCAAAAGTTTGCTTTGAATGTGTTATAGAAGATACAATTCTTTTTAATGATTTTTAAATTTGGCGATGTGGCGGAAATGGAAGACGCGGAAGTTATTAGGCGGCGGTCATGTTTCGTGACCAAAACAGCAATTTCCTGTGGGAACTTTTGATTGAATCATTGCAGGTTCGAATCCTGCCGTCGCCTTGCGGGCCTGTTTGCCAGTTTATTTGGGTAAAACTGGAACAGTCATGTTTGTGAATGATACAGCAATTTTTTAAATCAGTTCGAATCTGATAGGCCCGATTGTGATGCATACAGCAATTTTTGGATATGACTCAAAATCATAAACCCAAAAGCATCATGTTTTACTGCGCAAGGCGAAAAGCCAAACCGCAGTCTGTGACCCAAACAGCAATCATTGACTATGCGATTATAGTATATAATAGGGTCATGTAAATAAAGAAAGAGTTCAGCTTTAAATATAGTTGTTTTGATGAAAATGTAAAAAAATAGCTATATTTATGATAGAATTCTCTCTTTTGTACGATAATTTTTTACGGATTGCAAAAATGCAGATTTGGTTTTGTGATCCGCAGCAACATGGATCATGTTCTTGAAATAGTTTCTTGTGACACATACAGCAAAAACGCAGATCCTTTCGGTTAGAGCTGTGTATGTTTCGACATACGCAGCGGTGGTTCGAATCCACAATCTAAAAATGTGTCATGTATTTTTCAAGAAACGATGTCTGTAAGGACATAAATTATTGTGACGCGCACAGCATGTTAAATGGCAAGCGACTTCCCGCATTGGGGGGTTAGTGGTTCAAATCCACAACTTTAATGCGTCATGGAAAAGAGGGGATTATGAGTTTTGCAGATGCAATGAGAAAAGCGGCGGTATTTACCCGCACAGAAAACGGAGCGGTGGCTCTGAACACAACCGGAAATGCATGTCTGGATTTATTCGGCACAATTGGTTCTTTGCGGGAGGCGGATGAAAACAGGGTATGCAGCTTATTTGCGGAGGCTTTTCGGGAAGATCCTTTATTTGCGACAAAGATTGTATTTTATGCGAGGGATGTCCGGGGCGGTCTTGGAGAGAGAAAAACGTTTCGTATTATTCTGCGCTATATGGCAGAAAAGCATCCGGGTGCGCTTGAGCCAAATCTGGATTTGATCGGGGTGTTTGGACGATATGATGATTTATATTGTCTGATTGGAACGCCGCTTGAAGATGCGATGTGGGCGGCGATGAAAAAGCAGTTTGAGGAAGACCTGAAAAATTTAAATCAGGGCAATGCGATTTCCCTTCTTGCAAAATGGATAAAAACAGCGGATGCAAGTTCAGAAAAAACGCGGGCATTGGGAATTAAGACCGCACAAAAACTTGGATATCCGGTTTATAATTTTAAGCGTATCGTGCGTAGCATGAGAAAACATATTAGTATTGTGGAATGTTTAATGTCAGCAAAACGCTGGGATGAGATCAAGTATTCTGAAGTGCCAAGCCGGGCAATGATGATTTATCGGAAAGCGTTTTTGCGGCATGATGAAGAGCGCTTTAAGGAATTTATAACAAAGGCGGTAAGCGGACAGGAAAAAATCAATTCTGCCACACTTTATCCTTATGATATTGTCGAAAAAATTCTTTACAAAGAAGAGAATTCCGAGGTGTTGGAGGCGCAGTGGAAACAGCTGCCGGATTATGTTGAGGGAGGAGCAAATGCTATTGTTATGGCAGATGTATCAGGCTCGATGTACGGCAGACCAATGGCGACTTCCATTGGTCTTGCGATCTATTTTGCGGAGCGCAACAAAGGGGATTTCCATAATTTATTTATGACATTCAGCGGAAATCCAGAGGTGGTTGCAGTAAAGGGTGAGACGTTAGCGCAGAAAATCAGCAATGTATCCAAAGCGTCGTGGGCTATGAATACAAATTTAGAGCGGGCGTTTGAGCGCGTGCTGGAAATTGCGGAGCAGGGGCATGTATCAAAGGAAGATATGCCAAAGTCAATTATTGTTATTTCAGATATGGAAATTGATGCCTGTGGTGATAAGAGCTGGACATTTTATGATAAAATGGCAAAGAAGTACAAAGAGCGAGGCTATGAGATCCCAAATATTGTTTTCTGGAATGTCAACAGCAGACATGATATATTTCATGCGGATAAGACGCGCAAGGGCGTACAGTTGTGCAGCGGGCAATCTGTAGCAGTATTTAAGCAATTAGTTTCATGCATTGGCTGCACGCCGATCGAAATGATGCAGCAAATAATCAACTCAGAACGGTATGAGTGTATCCGGGTGGAAGCATAAATAAAAAGCAGGCAAAAAATAAAATACCAGAAGAAAAACAGATAAAAAAATAGTTCAATAACATAAAAAAACCTACTGATTTTTCGTTGCTGTTTCTGAAAATCAGTAAGGTTTTTATTATATGCACCGTAAATCCCCTGTCTTTTGACATGGGGAGTGTCAAATTATAATCTGGTAGAACCTATAATATAGAAGCGAACGGCAGATATACATTGTATATAGAATGAGTTTTTGGACATGTTCTAGTCACAATAAACAGAATATTTTTGGTTTTAGACGAATGTCAGGCAGGACAGAATAAGAGGAATTATGAATGATTATCAGCGAAAATATATTGAGTTAAAAAAACAATATGAGCAGTCGGATGAAGATGCAGATTGTGTGCAGGCTCTTTATGAATATAAGGATTTTTTGGAGAAACAGGATGCGATCGAGGCAAAATGGGTTCTTGTGGATGTGTGCGAAACACTCGAACTTTATAAAACAGCTTATGAAACTTTGCGTCCGCTTGTTACACAGACAGACAAAACGGCTTTGAAACGATTGGGGAAATTGCAGGGATTTCAAACGCAGGGGGATGATTTTGCTCTGTGGCGTCCAAAGAAAGGAAAAGAGCGAAAGTGTACTGCTCTGCCTTTTTTTCGTTATCATCCAGATCCGTTGGAAACAGGTGCTTTTTCGTGGACAGATTCCGCTGTAAGTTGTGATTGTTGTGGAAAATCTGTCCAGGTTTATTATGATGGTCCTTTTTATTCGGTGGAGAATATCAATTATCTTTGTCCAGAGTGTATTTCAAACGGTAAGGCTGCTTTAAAATACGATGGTGAATTTCAGGATGAGTGTTCTCTGGAAGAAGGGGTGGACAGCGAAGAAAAACTGGACGAGCTGATTCACCGCACACCCGGCTACAGTGGGTGGCAGCAGGAATATTGGCGGACACACTGCAATGATTATTGTGCTTTTATAGGGTATGTGGGATATCGTGAATTAAAGCATATGAAACTTGTAGATGAAATTTTGGAGGATCCCGTTTTAAATCAGCAGTATGCAGAACCGGAGGAGTTGTTGAAAACGGCGGTAAACGGCGGCAGTGTTCAGGGGTATTTGTTCCAGTGTCTGCACTGTAAAAAACATCTTTTGTGGATGGATTGTGATTGATGATATTATAAATATTATTTTTAAGCAGTTTTATATATTGTGATTTTCTTTTCAGGATAAAACTGGAAAGTTGTTAAGAATTTGGGTTAATAGCATTTTCTATATTCTTCAGGACAATAAAAAAGCTCTGCAAGACAAATCAGCGATTCAAGTGGATGGGGCAGGACTCGAACCTGCGTTGTTTCTTTGTGACGGATTTACAGTCCGCTGCCCTCGCCGCTAGGCATACCCATCCATAAATATTTTAAGTTTTTAAAAATAAATTTTTGTTATTTTCATCCATGATAAACAGTTCCTGCGGGACTTGAACCTTGCATTCCAGTTTGAAAAACCAGTATCCAAAAAAGAAAGTAACCAAAGAAGTTCAGTTCTTGTCCACAACAAAATCAATCTTTAGAACAACACAGGAACTGTCGCTTATTTTCTTATGCGCCGACAGGCATTTGAGTGTCCTTGTCTATGACAAGAATATCATCCAGACGCACGTTCAGCACTGCTGCCAGCACAACTAAGTTGTCGATTGTAGGCAGAGCAACGCCCTGCTGCCACTTGTATATGGCCTGCGGTGTGGCAAATCCAAAGATCTCTTGTAAATCTTTTACCGATAATCCTGCCAGTTTTCGTAACCGATTTATATTTTGACCTGTTCTTGCCATATTGATTGTTGGAAGATTCCACATTGTTTTACCTCCTGATTGTTTTGTCTGTCAGCAGCTAAGGACAGAAGAAATATCCAGGCGGTAATGCACCATGCGGGATTTGAACCCGCGGCCACCCGATTAAAAGTCGGGTGCTCTTCCAGCTGAGCTAATGGAGCAAAAAAGTACCGCCAATCTCGAAAGGATATTCTCATCCAAGATAAGCGGTACATAAATCCATGTTATAATTTGGAAATGCATCCAGACGTCACACGGCATTTTGCCTTTTTCTTACCCTACATGAGCGTATCAAAAACAAGCTCTGTTTTTCTTTTTTACTGAATAGAGCTTCATAGTGCTTATATGGGTAATAGGAAAATATATTTGCAAAATGGATGGTCGTCATGGCTTTTCCTTTCTGGACTTGTATTGTCCGTTTTATTTTTATATTTCTCCAAGGAAGATTTATCTCCGAGGGATGAATTGCTCTTGTAAAGCAATCACATAGTTCACAAAGGAAGATGCTCTCCTTTGGTCGAATGCGAATTAGCGCAGGTATAATATCTGTCGATATTATATTATGTTTTTCAAACATAATATACTTTTGTTAAATACACACAGTTCGCCAAGGAAGATGCTCTCCTTTCAGTCGAGCGCGAACTGGTGCAGGTATAATATCTATCGATATTATACCATGTTTTTTTTGATTTGTCATTATACTTGTGGTATAAAATCAATTCATTTCACAATTGCGTTTCTGTGACAAGAGATGCCAGAATTCAAGCTTTTTTGCAGTTTCCTATCTTTGATCTATTGTTTTTTAATGCTGACCCAATATAAATCCCATGCCGAAAGGCATGGGATTTATCAAATAATAAATAGATTATGATTATTTTTCTTACTCGCCTGGATGAATCCGCAGCACGCTTACCGAGTACATTGGAACGGTATAGTTAAACTGGCTGCTGATATTGTTTACCGTCAGTTTTTGAAGTGTGACTGCCTCCGGCTTTCCAAGTACATTGTCGTTTGCCATACTTGTTCCTGCAACTAGGTCAAGGTCTGCAACTGGTGCGAGTGTTCCAGCGTCTTTTAAATCAATGGCAAAAGTTTTTGGGGTGTCTGTGACATTGACAAGTTTAATGATAATATCACCAGCGTCATCCATGCTGACAACCTGATAGCTCTCTGCGTTTGTTGTTTCTGGAAGGTTGTAATCTACATAGAGTTCATCGTCAATATAGCACTTAATATTGGTATCTGTCACAACAACACGAAGAGAATATTTTTTTCCGACTTCAATCCGGCAGTTTTTTACTGTGCCGGAAAGCTGCCCAGATTTTGCATTTTCATTGACTTGCTGAAGACAGGACACAGTGTTGCCCCATCCGCCGATATTCCAAAAATAATTGTTTTTGTTATCGCGCACTGCAAAAGGAATCAGAAAACCTTCCTGACCGCCGTTTTTTGTCGCTTCTACAGTATAAGTATAATTTGTCCATCCAGGTTCTCCAAAATAAGCGGCAGTTCCTGTGTTGTTATAAAGATTGGTGTTTGTTGTGGCTGAGGACTGAATCAGTTCACCGTCCAGAACAGCCCAGCGTCCATCGGATACTGTGATCCAGCGCTCGGAAAAATTATTGGAAGAAAAATCTTCCTCCGCCAGAACAGCGCCCGTTGCATTGTCCACAATTTTTAGGTTGTCAAAGGTGACCGAAGTGTTCCATGTGCCGACGCCGACTCTGCCGGAAAGCGTATCGTCCTCAATATCCGCGCCTGTTAAAGTGGAGGATAATAGTTCTGTTCCCGCATTGCAGGCAAACGCCTGCTGCACATAATAATTGATGGAGCAGGTGGATTCATGATTATTAAACCAGATTAAGTCCGGCGCCCAGTGAAGAGCGGTCAGGTTGCCGAACAAAGGAGCGTAAGCTGCCATCCGCACAATATCGCCGTTGCGTTCCAGACCAGTCATATAAGCTGCTTCTGCCAAAGCTGCGCGCAGAGTGTTGGACTGCGCTGCATACTCTCCAAGGAATACCTGAATACCGCCGCCAAATTTTGTCCCTGCCATGTTTTCTGACGAGCGACTGTAATTTTTCTCATCATAATAATCTGTGTGATTGAAAAACCATGCCGGGTCATTGTAGTAATGATGATCAATCGCACCGGCAAAATCAGAAATATTTTTATCCGGGTTGGCGGCAAGCCATCGGTCGGCTTCCGCGTAAGCTTTTATATAGTCGATACCCGAATCACCGTCGTCCACACCGGCGGAGAATATTAGTTCTACCCCGTCAAATAGTTCTGGCTGTTCTGTTTTTGCCTGAACAAATGCATCGACAAATGCTTTGTAATGCTGAAAGAAATTGCTGCCCCACTGTTCATTGCCAATACCGATGTATTTTAGTTCGAACGGTGCTTCATGTCCCATAGCAGCACGGACAGCTCCCCATTTTGTCGAGGCATCGCCGCGGCAGAATTCGACAAGATCCAGAGCGTCCTGAACATACTGCATAAATTCATCGGTTCCAACCGCAGGACCTGTGCCGTTTCCCTGTCCCATACAGCACAATCCGCAGTTGATCACTGGAACGCCGATTGCTCCGATATCTTCCGCAAGCAGAAAATATTCGTAAAATCCAAGACCATAAGACATAAAGGAAGGATATTTGTCATTTGTCGCCCGCTCGTCGGTCCAGATATTCTGACCTTGTCTGCGGGCTGCAACGTCGCCGTAAGTTCCGTTGAAAAGCAGCGGTTCGCCATCTGAACCAACTCCGATGGAATCTTTCCAGTCGTAAGCTGCATCCAGTGTGACGCCCTCAATTACACATCCGCCTGGAAAGCGCAGAAACGTCGGGTTTAACGCTTCAAGCTTTTCCGCAAGATCCTGCCGCAGACCGTTTTCACGCCCTTTGAATGTATCTTTTGGAAATAGGGATACCATATCGACAGCGACGCTTCCATTATTGATTGTCACTTGAAGAGAAACATTTTTTGTTGCTGTGGCGGAGGAAGTGAGCGATAGATTGTATTTAACCCAGTCAGCAGTAATTGTGTCAATCGTTTTGCTGGCGATCACGTCCGTGCCGGATAAAAGTTCGACATAAATCGCACCGGAATATCCGTCAATCCCGCGCGCATAGATGGAAAACAAGTATTCTGCATCCTGAGCGACTGCCATGCCATCAAGAAATCCGGTGTTTGCTATGCCTGCCGGAGCGTCGGAGGTATTTTCAATTACCATATAGTTTGGATTGTTTGCATTGAGACAGCCGTCGGCATCATCTTTAACTACGTTTGCTGTAACTTCGCCGACATTTTTCCATGCATGTTTTTCATTGCCTGAGGCAAGGCTGGTAAATTCGAAAGAACGGTTTTGGATAAGTTCAGCATACAGCCCGCCGTCCGCAGCAAAATTGATATCTTCGATAAAGATGCCGTAAAGCATATCGCTGATTTCATGCACGGCATTTGAAGCGTCTACTGCCAGCGTGTAATTGCTTTCTGTGGCACTGTAAACGCTTGTTTGATTTGGGATGCCATAGACGGCAGGGGCAGGAGGTGGTGTGGTAGGAGTTGGAGCAGAAGATGGATTTTCCGTCGGTGTGATAGTATTTGTATTATCTTCCGGCGAAATATTGTTGTCAGAAGATAGCTCAGGCACATCGGTTGGATCAGGGACAGAAGTTTGGTCGGCAGATGGAGTTAAAGTTATATCTGTGCTGTCTGCTGGCTCAGAAGGTTTTCCGCACGAGACAGTAGAAACAGCGAGCAGCCCTGCACAGGCAAGTGCGCTGATATGCCGGGAACAGAGGGGGAATTTTTTGTTATGTACTATGTTTAAACTGGTTGTGAGGTTATTTTTTCTCATAGATAAGCTCCTTTCGATATGGCAGGCTGTTTTGCCTTTTTTCAAAGGTGGGAGATGTCTTTAAATTAGGGATTATTGGTTTAATTTCTCCTTTCTGAACAGGGATTGTCAGGTGACGGAAACCAAGTTTCTATTATCCTCTAACCGCTGTATTGTAGAGTGGCAATAATATTCCTCTGTTTCTATTTCAATGCTGTTCCTGTTAGTGTTAATTGCTGCGAGCATAGTAGTTCCACTCCGGAAAATGGGTCAAGAACAACATCACCTATAAATGAAAACATTTTCACTAACCAAGTGGCAAGTTCAAGTGGAAACGGTGCCGGATGTCCGTTTTTTGTTGAGGCTCCAGGCATTTCCTATATTTGGATAAACCAATTTGTCCAAAAGAACTCAACTGCTGACACAATACGGTCATTCAAATCTCTTAGAATAACAATGGTGTTCATTTTCACATCCTCCTCACTCTTGTTATTGTTAAAATATTTTCTTTTTATGATATAGTATAACATAATGGCAGATTAATGCCAATATTTGATTGCGTTTAGTGATGTGGATTTGTTTTACAGATGGTTTATTTTTGTTCCTATGTGGATTAACTCATTGTTGAATATTTAAATAAAATTCGCTGGACTTGTATTTATCTTTGCAGTAGAATAAAGGTATGAATGGCAGCAAGCTAAAAAATTTTTAAATTCTTTATCGATGCAGTATCGCAGAATTGCATATTACGGAGGTATATAAATGTCAGCAAAAAATAGTTTTTCTTATATTTACATGCATCTTGATGATACTGACCCGCAGGAACTGGAGAATTTTATTTTGAATGCGAGAACGGGACGGGAAATAACAAAGGAATATTTGGTTTTATATAATTTTGCAATAGATTGTAAGTATGCGAAAGAAATTCAGCCGGAATATATTCAATGTTTGATACCATTTTATTTAGAAGTTATAAAGCAGGCAGCTACAAGAAGAAATAAAATTGCGATGGATATTTATTTTGAGTTTAATCAGGCTGTATTTTTTAATTCAAAAAGTTTTATCTATGCGGTGGGAGAGAGAGATTATCGAAGGCTGATGGAGTATTATATCGAAGAAACAATAGAGAAAATGGAACTTGAAGACTGTGTTCCGCTGAGCTGGGTTTCTCTGTTTAATACAACAGCTGCATTTTGCAGCGATAATCTTTTGCAGTTATTTCAAAAGATTTTTGAGGGGTCTGTCAAAGTAAAAATTTCTTTTTTTCAGTATCTCTCGGTTTTTCTTTTTAAAGAAAGCGATAATCTGCTTATTGTAAACATGCCAGAAGCATTTTGGACAAGCAGGGTGTGGGATTTTGATGATGGATATTTTACACATTCTTTTTATTGGAACAAAGAGATCACCGAAATTTTTGACAGGGAAATAAACGAGGAACGGATAAAAAGTTTGTTTCAGCAGATAAAACTATGGATTTGTGATTTTCTTGGAGCGGAATTGACAGAGCTGTTTGAAGAAGAAATAGAACAAAGTTTTGTCAGCGGCATTTTTCAAAATCGAAAAGCAGAATTTTCAGAGAAAATAAGCAGCGGTGCAGGCAGGGAATTATACTGGGATAATACGTTTTAAAAGATAGTATTTTTCTGTATTTTTAAAAATTGTCTCGCAGTTTATAAGTAAACTGCTGTGTTTATTTTATAGGAAAATGCGTCCTGTGAAGCAAAAACACTCCGCAGGGATCACACTGCGGCGTTAGGGAGTCATACTGCAAAAGTAACTCGTTGCAAACAAAGGGGCTGCCGCGCTAAAATAGAATTTTAGTGTGGTAGCCCCTACTTATTTTTATAGGTTTTTCATGATAAGCTTACAGGTTTTGACGGATTGCTGTAGTACGGATAGCAGTCTGATTATTTAATATCAAGTTTTGGTGGAACATCAAATTCATTTGGCACATACTTCCCATTTTTTTTTCTTTGTCTGACGCATTCTGTTAGAAGGTACTCAATCTGTCCGTTTACAGAACGGAAATCATCTTCTGCCCAAGCAGCGATGGCATCATATAATTTCGTGGACAGACGCAGAGGAATTTGTTTTTTACCGTCCGCCATAACCTAATATAAACTGCCGGAGTTTACGATTGGTTGCGCGTCGTGGTTTCCACAGAGAACCACCAATAAATTGGAAACCATTGCTGCTTTGCGCTCTTCATCAAGTTTTACAATATCGTTTTCATTTAATCGTTCCAATGCCATTTCTACCATGCCAACCGCACCGTCCACAATCATTTTGCGCGCGTCGATAATCGCGGATGCCTGCTGGCGCTGCAGCATTACCGCCGCGATTTCCGGCGCATAAGCAAGGTAGGTGATGCGTGCTTCGATAATTTCAATCCCAGCTTCATCAACCCTTTTTTGTATTTCGTCGCGTATTCTGGCAGCGACAATCTCACTGGAACCGCGCAGGCTTCCCTCATCTGCTATGCCGTCGCCAGTCGTATCTACATTTGGAGCAACGTCATAAGGGTAGATGCGGACGACATTTCGAAGCGCGCTGTCGCACTGCAGGGAAAGAAATTCTTTGTAATTATGCACATTAAAAACTGCTTTTGCAGTGTCTGTAATACGCCACGTTACAGCAATGCCGATTTCAATAGGGTTTCCAAGGCAATCGTTGATTTTCTGGCGGCTGTTGTTTAACGTCATAATTTTCAGAGACAGCCGGTCTGGGAAGGAATCAATTTCTCTTGTGTTATTTGTGTTAGGAACTGACGGAGTTCTGGAATTCTGCACATCCCCGCTCTGGTCTAATTTTGTTTTGTAGGCAGGATTTACGCCGGAACAAAACGGATTGACAAAATAAAAGCCGTTATCTTTTAAAGTCCCAATATATTTGCCAAATAAAGTTAATACCATCGCTTCCTGAGGGGCTAAAATTTTCAGACCGCGGAACAGAATCCATGCAAAAAGAAAAACAAGGATGCTGATTACAAGAAGAACCGTGCCAGCTGTTGTCACCTGTTTTTCCCTACTTATGGCAGCGTACACAAGTGCAGCGATGTCCACCGCGTAAATGCATAATGTGAAAAGCAGCATTCGCATTCCATGTTTTTTATTCTTTAAGATTTTTTCATTCATAAATACCCTTCCTTTCCGCCAAAACAGCTATGTATCCATTTCTAATTTGCTTGGATGATTTATTTTGATATCAAAATAATATCATATTGATAAGAAATATGCAAGCATTTTTTGAGAAAATATATTGTGAAAGCAGATTATGCAAATTTGCAGATTTTTAATGTTCAGCACGTTGTACAAGATAAATCTCTGCTTTAGCGAGAGCGTACAGAACGCAGGAATGAGTTTCCAGACATACCCAAGTATAAAAAAGGATGCTGCAAAATAAAATTTTCATGCAATATGGCTGTGATATAATTAAGATTAACCATAGAGAATGAATTTTTAATTTTGCAGCATCCCTGAAAAATAATTTTTAAATTTTGTATAAAAATAATACTAGTTTACAGGTTTTTGACTTTAAATAAAAATACTATAGAATAAACAAGTGCTTTGGCTATTAAAAATAAATATTTATCCTGAATTATTCACGGCTGCGCCGTGAAAGTGGCTGAAAGCCACGT
>CAMUAR010000071.1 GCA_947086895.1 uncultured Lachnospiraceae bacterium
TCACAAGATTTGCACCGATAAAACCAGCGGCGCCGGTGATTAAAATTGTTTTGTTAGTCAAATTGATGTTCTGCATTGTTCTTTCCCTTCTGCTATACACAATATTGTCAAAGATTAAAAATTTAAGTTTCTTATATTTTTTGATTGTTTTACACTGAAACTAGAATTTCTTTATAATAATTACTTCTTAAAACTACTTTTTTATTTTTTTTACCATCTCTTTTCCTCTTTCCAACATCCATACAATTTTATCTCTATAAAACAAAAGATTGATTCCTACAAGAACTGCTGCCCAAATCAATGCTGTTTTTCCTGTAAGAATTCCCCATGCAATATAAGTAGGTTCGGATAATGGAAAAGAATCGGACAAAATAAGTCCAATGCAAAAACTTACTGCATCAACCAAAAACTGTTTTAAAACTTTACGTAAAGACCAATGATTTAGATGTTTTGAAACATACTGTATCATCCAGACATCTTGATAGACCATTGCAATCAAGGTTCCGGCAGCAACGCCCACCAATCCAAATTTCCACACAAGAAGCAAAGAAATTACCATATTTAAAATTGCAGAAATTAAAAACTTCCACTGGGTTTCTCTAAAATGCCCTGCAACCAAAATTAAAATTTTGTAGGGATAACTTAACAGATTTATCATACATGCCAAAGTAATAAAAACGGAAAAAAGCGGCTGTACATAATCCGCATCCGTAATCCCATTTGTATACACTATAACAAACGGGATTATTAAAATAAGCGCGCACCCAAAAACAAAAACAGCAACCGTGTGAAAAATCCATTCCATAATTCCAAAAACATAATTTAATTTGTGAATATCCTGTCTTGCCCATAATTCACCAATCAAAGAATGAAAACTATTATCTAATATTGTAAACATTTGTTTCAGCCCGGAAATCACTAAATTATATACCGAATACACAGATACATTTTCCAATGTAGAACACAAAGTAAGTACAATAACATCCGTTCCATTTAATATCATATAAGCAATATGCTGCATTGCACCGCTTAATTTATGTTTTATTGGTTCTTCTGTATAACAAATATTACGGTCAAGAGCATAATAATGATTTGTATACCATCTTAAAAAAAATGGACGGACTAGATAAATCAATGATGTAGCACCTTTTACAAGATGAATGGACGCGCCGCACCAAATAAGAATTACAGAAATCATTGTATTTGCCAATACTGTTACTATGTGTATTATGTATTGGACGTATCCCCTCTGATCTGCAGAGAGCAATAGTCCATCCATTGCCCCAAAATAATATTGTACAAACGTGCTGATGCTGATAATGAAAATTAATGTCGCTTCATAAATCCAGTTAAATTCTTGATGAGACAATGCCGGATAAAATATAGATAAAAAAGCAATATAAATGAAAAGCACGTATGCAATTTTTCTAAAAAACCTGCTGCCAGACACCCAGATTTTACTTACCGCCAAAAAATCCTGTGCGGCAAGCGGCGAGTACAGAGAAGATTGAATTACCGCCCCGATTCCAAATTCCAAAAAAGCAATTACGGACAAAAATTGGGCAATCGAATTAAGCAGACCATTTACATTAGAACCATAAAAGGTCATAATCATTCTCGGCAAAATAAATCCGCATACAATTGTTGTTACTTGCAGAAAAAATGAGGTTATCGCATTGAATGCAAATTTTTTTTGTCTCATTTAAAAACCCTCGTTCCAATGAAAAATAGTCCTACTTTTCGCCAATCAAAAAGCGCATCGCCTTCCATTTCATCAAAACAGCAGAAATTCCCGATGAAATAAGAATTGCACCGATAAAATTGACACTTGTATGAACATAAGGATGGATGGCACCGTTCAGCCAATCAATCAAAAAATAGATAATCTGCTGGTGAAAAAGATAAATTGGCATAGAATACTTACTGAAAGTTACAAATATTTTATTCTGTTTCCACTTTACATTACTTCCAAGTTTCTGCAATATAATAAACGCCATAAGCGCACCGACAATATGCAAAAGCAATCCTGTTCCCTGACGGAAGAAAAGAAAAATTACGCCGTTTTTATCCTCTGCCCATTTCCATGCAGCAAAAAGAACAAGATCCGCCAAAAACCATGCAAAACACGGAATTCTCTGCAATTGACTGCTCCCCTTTTGGCATAGTTTAAATCCAAGAAAGAAAAATAAAATATACTGCATTCCATTCCATACACCAAAAATATTAGGAATAAAATACCCCCCCCCCCGATTCCTAAAATATAAAAAACCAGCGCAGCGCCTCCGCCCAATATCGTATGTTTTATAAAAAAATCGGATAATGGACGCACAAAAAGAAAAACATCAAAAAGCATAATAAGAAACCAAAGCTGGCTTGGATTTTCTGCCAATATATATCTGGTAAAAATATCATTTTGACGGAAAGGCAGAAAAAAGTTTGTGATTGGCACTACCCAGACCAATGCAGTAAAAATATAAGGAACCAAAAGACGCTTTGCCTTCTTTTTTATAAAAGGTAAAAAATCAGTTTTATCTTCTATCTTGTACTTTGCACAATAAATATATCCTGATATCAGTACAAAGGCATAAATATGAAAATTTCCCAGCCACAACGTAATGTCCGACAAAATTTTTGACTGCCTGATTGGATTTGCAGTAAACCATTCTCCCTTCCAAAAAATCATACTGTGATACAATACAATCAAAAACATCAATACTGTTTTGCAAAAAGTACAATTTTCAAGAGTTTTCTTATCGTATGCTGATATTATTATGCTTTCCTCTTTCATGCGATCGATTCTCCATTTCAAAATATTTATGAGATTTTTCTATCGTTCTATAATTTCCATTATGTATTCCTCCCACTCTTTTAACACAATTTCCGGTTTATACTGATCTGCCATTCTCTTTGCTTCTGTGCTGAATCTTTGGCGCAATTCCGAGTCCGAAAGCAGCAAGGAGATCGCCTCTGCCATTTCTTTTTCCTTTTTTATTGGGACAAGAAATCCATTGATTCCATTCTTTATTAACATCTTAGATCCGCCGCACGGGCAGTTTGCTGCAACACAAGGTACTCCTGCTGCCAACGCCTCCATCAGTGCGTTTGGCATTCCTTCATAATCCGAGGATAACACAAAAACCTTCGCTTCTTTTAATACTTCCTGCGGGCATTCTGTCACCCCCATCAGCAAAACCCGCTCCTTCAAATTAAGTTCTGCGATCCGCTGATTTAACTCTTCTTTTCGCTCTCCTTTTCCGTAAATCAACAGCTTTTCTTCTGGATATTGCTCTGCAATCCGCGCAAAAGCCCGAATCAATAATTCCTGATTTTTTTGTTCACTTAATCTTCCCAAAGTCACAATATTTTTGCAGTTATCCTTTCGTTCGATCTTAAAAAAGGATTCGTCAACAGCATTAAAGATTATCTTGGATTTCTTCTGTAATTTTTTTGGAAACCACTCCTGCGCTTCTTTTGTCTGAAATACACACCCGTCCGCTTTTGGCAGCAGCCGTCTGCCAATCAAATTGCCGAAAAGAAGTCCCTGATACTCCATATTTGGATCACAGCGAACAGAAATAATTGTTTTTATCGGCAGTCCAATTGTTGAACATACTGCATAAAAATTTGGCACTGCCATAAATGATATTACAGCATCTGGTTTTATTGTTTTGCACAGTTTTCTAAGCTTTTTTCCCCTGTTAAAAACTTTAAATATCCGAATCTGACTTTTGGTTTCTCGATCAAGCACAACACGTTCTAATCCTTCTGGAACTGGATATTCCTGCTCGACATAACTTAGCGTCGCCAGCACTACATGATAATCCGAATTCATAAAATAGCGCGCTAACTGTAGGATTACCCGTTCCGCCCCCCCCCTCGCTAATGTACTAATTAAAAACAATATTGTTCTATTTTTTGCTTTCCAATCCTTTTTCCTCGCTTCTTTTTTCTCCACATAACCTTTCCAGCCTGCTGACGGTTCAAACGGAAATATTGCTGAATCCGATAATATACTCGGTTTCTTTGCGTTATATTGTTCGAAATTAGAGCTTATTACTGGCTGTATCCTCCTTTCTGCCAACGGATAATTTTTTACTTTTCTTGCCGAAGATAATGTCGGAATCTTTTTTGGATCAAATCCCATCAAAGCGGCGATCACTTCATCAAAACATACCGGATTGCTTCCTGCTACAATCATGCCAGCAGCTTTTGGCGACGGAGCCAGCGGACCCTCCTTTTCACCTGCAACAATCATATCCGCAATAGTCAAAATATTTTTTGTTGGTGTATTCTGCATTTTTCCCATTTTATCTGCATAATAAATTATTTTATTTATATCTAATATTGTTTTACTTATGGTATGATTTCCGTGCCATGCTCCCTCGCCGCACCGATTTCCCATAAGTTTTAAAAAAAGCGATGTTCCTCGAATACATAAAACACTAGCTTTCGCTCTTTTTTTTAACCCTAATGCTTCATACCTGTTCTTTTTGTCAAGCAGATATGTCCGCAGTTTTCGAATACTGTTATTTTTATTTGATTCATCCCCATATTTTCCTATTGTATGGTGCGGCAAGTACTCCTTTCTTACATTCGCGCCGACAAAATTTTTTAAAGAAGCGGTCATTCCTGCCAGCCGATGTGTTTTTGGCTTTGGCATATTGATAATAACATCCGCTTCTAACACGCATTTTGCAATGCAATATTCATGTCTTTTTTTTGTGTGATATTTTTTCAGAATCGTTGGATCGTAATCTGTAATTCTTAACTGTTCTAATTCTTCTTGGTCAAGATGCGCAAATTCACTTTCCTGTCCAAGATCAACGACAACGCCCTTTGCTTCTTCCACAATTTCCTGACAAATCAACCCATTTCTTACAGTAGATTTCAGCCCTCTAAAGTCCTTTAATTCAATTGAAATTTCTTTTTTCTTATAATATTCTACCAGCTCCTGATATCCGCTGTTCTGAATTAAATCATCAAAATTACAATGCTGTACCGGCGCGTCTCCCACAGTAATTTTACCGCTTCCTTGCAGAGCAATCTGTATATAATCGATGACCGGCGCAACGACAGACGGCTGTGTATAAAGACACTCGGTTCCTCCGGTCGGATTTCGATTATAGTCTGTGACAAGATTCGGCTTTATCAAAACATTCATTCCCGGCTTAATCCATTCTCCAAAAGGATTCCAATCTGCTGTTCCATAATGTTCTTTGTCCAGCCCCAACAGCCGCAGCGACTCCCTCACCGCGCTGTACACCTTATTTTCCTGTTTTGACAACTCCTGAAACGGATATTCTGGATACCGGATACTTGGTCTAAAAAACTCTTCTTTTCCTGGATACTGACAATTTTTTACCTTCACAACGCTAACGACGGATGGATCCATTTTTTCCCTCTTTCCTAAAGTAGAACTACTTCTTTTTTGTTTTTACTGCCGGAAGCACAATCCAATCTCCCAGTTTATAATCCCATGATTCCGGCGTAAATTCTTCCATTCCGCATCCAGGATAAAAAGTCAATTCGCCAAAATAAATCTTTCCTTCAATCTCATAAAAATCCACCCTTACAAAAGGAATTCCCTTTGAAAGCTTTTCTGCAAAACTGCACATCTTCTCGTAACTTTCTGGTTTTGGAATCTCTTTATCACTTTTTGGATAATGCCGCTCAAAAGGCATTCGATTCCAATCTCTATCAAAAAATGTTACTTTAAGCTTTTTTGTCTCTCGTTCACTGCAAACAAAAGAACATTTTACTTTCCCATGAAAACACATAAACTTATAGTCCAAAAGCCCTGCCTTTTCTATTGCAGGCAGATACTGCTCCGCCAAAATCCGGGGTTTTACATTCTTATAAGGCCATTCCCTGCCCGCATAAAAATAATTTCGGCGCAGAGAACGCTCTAATTTTTTCTTTGCTGCCGCTTTATTTAACGCCGCCTTATCTTTTACAATCACAACACTTCCGCTGTCATGAGTACATTTAAGAACAAACTGGTCGGGAAGATCAGAAAAATCAATTTCATCAAAATGTTCCCACACTCCATAGGTGGGAATCACTTACCCCCCCCCGCCCAATATTTTTGTTATATACGGTTTGACAGCATCTTTATCTACCATTGTTGTATACTGCGGATTTCGGTTATAAAGTTTCAGCCATTGAAGCTTTTCATTAAATGTTTTTGGCTCGGAAAGATTTAATTTTTTTCCCATCCTTGCATAATATATTATTTTTAGGTATGTTTGATCATCCATCCATTTCGCCATATTTGTACGCACAAGAAACTGCTGCATACAAGAAACAAACAACTGCCTTTTGCTTTTTTTGTTAAATTGTTTTTTTAACTTTTCTTTTTCTCCCATCTTATCCTCCTATAAAAGCAGCATCTTTTTTATCTCGTATTTTAATAGCTGAAAAATACATTTTGCGCAAGCGCAATCCGATGCAACTGCTTTTAGTGCAAGTACAATCCCTCTGCCTTTTCTTCCGCTTTTCCAAGCTTCTATACCGTCGTTAAAACATTGGTACGCTCGATCAAAATGTTTTTTTCTTTGTTCTGTATATCTTTGCTGTATAAATTTTTTTATATTTTTTTCGGAAAAACTGTCGGTTCCATTTTTCTTTTTTCTCTCCCGATACAGCAGTCTTGCATAACTTGCAAAAAGAAATTGTTTATAATAATTGGTCTGCGAAATACTGTCGCTTCTAATACGGTAAAAAAGCAGCGGTTTATCCAGAATTCCGATTTTATATCCCTTTGTCAGCATCCGAAGCCACAAATCATAATCCTGCGCAGATGCAAAATTCCGATATCCCCCAACTTCTTCTAATACTCTTCTTTTTATCAAAACACTGGGATGTATAATTGGATCTCCATAAGGCAAAAGCTTCTCCGCTCTTCGCTCTGTCGGCAATTTTCCGGGCTTTCCCATTTCCTTTCCCGACTCGGAAATATAAATTCTATTGGTTCCTACCATATCCAAACGATATTTTTCAAGATATAAAATTTCATGTTCTATCCGCTCTAAAGCACTAATATCATCTGCATCCATTCTTGCAATATAAACTCCCGATGCCTGCTTTATGGCCAAATTCATACTTTTTGCAAGACCGAGATTTCTTTTATTCTGCAAGATCTTAATTCTTTGATCTTTTTTGCAATACTTATCCAGCACTTCTTGAAGAACATAATTATCAGGATTATCATTTACAATAATAAACTCAATATTTTTCCATGTCTGGTTTAAAATTGACTCGATACTTTGCTTTAACACTTCTTCTGTTTCGTTGTATACACTCATAATTACCGATACCAACTTGCTTTCTTGCATAAAAATCATCCTCCAAAAAAGTAACCATCGCAACCATCAAAACCATCAGTACAGAAAAAGAATAATTTACTGTAACCTGTCCCTTTATATTTGCAATCATCCACGATGCAGCAAGCAGGAACTGAATAAACCGAATGGTAAGATTTTTTGTTTTTCGCAAAATAAAGAAAAAGATTGTCCCATACAAAATTCCGCAGTAAATCAGTCCTCCCATAAACATATCATTTACAAAACCGATATCACTTGCCGTATATCCCGCCTGTTTTGCCGCCTCGCCATATACGCGATGTCCTCTTCCAAAAACAAATTCCATACCTTCCGGGAAAAACAAATGCGATTCCAACAGATATTCTGTTGTTCCAACTTTATTTCCCCGAAAAACAAACTCATAAATTTCCTGAAATAATGCAGATAAAAATTGGTATGTAAATGGATTGGAACATAAAACTAAAAGAATTGCTCCCGCTGCCAAAACAATTGTTATTATCAATTTTGCAGTTCTTTTGCTCAGCCGATGTTTTGAAAAATAGAAAACAAAACTTAAAAAAACTCCAAATACGCCTAAAAAAAGTCCAGTTCTGGAATTTAGTGCTGCGACAAGGAATAAAAATGGAAAATAGAAAAAATAATTTTTTCCGCGCTCCAGCGCAAAATAGAAACATACTGCCGATAAAACTCCATGAATCAGCGGCATCCCATAAGTATAATCACAAGATAAACCGTAAATCCGAGTCAGCATAATATAATCGCCGATACGGAAACCTGAATAATTTGCAAAAATTATATTTGCTATATTTTTAAAGGATGGTACAAGAAACATCAAAACACATATTACACCTTGGAGCGCGGCAACGCGGAAAATAAATTTCCATGCATCCTCAAAAGAATAATTCCAATTTTTAAATATAGAAACAATCACCAAAGCATGAATTAAATATACAAACACAATTCCATTTTGTACAATCCGCAGATCTTCAATTCCTTGATAATATACCCTGCTTGTTAAAACGCGGGACATATAATATACGCTCGCTATAACAATCCCTATAAAAAACAAAGCAATTCTTCTATTTCGCAGCTGACATAACACCTTTCCTGCTACTTTTCTGCACTCAATCAGCAGGACAAATGCCAGCAATATTATGCTTAACATATAGTTTGTAAATAGAATGGAGGTTCCATTGCCGATGGATGGAGCATACATAAAATAAAATAAATATAAAAACAGAAAAACTTGTTTTAATTTAATCTTCATTGTTATACCCATATATACTACTGATATAGCTGTGATATTATTTTTATAAAGAGTTTAAATAGTTATTTCGCATTCAAATTTGCAATTATATTTCCATATAATCTTAGCAGTTTGTTCACAGAAGATTTTATATGATAACTTTTATCAATTTTCATATCTCTTGAAACCGTTTGTTCTTTTAAATTTATAATTTGCTGTATCCATATTTCTGGTTTTTCTATCGATAAAAATCTAACGTTCCCAGTAATATTAACTTCTCTTGACACTCCTTCTGACACAATTACAGGCAATCCATTCGTCTGCGCTTCTGCTGCTACGATTCCAAATCCTTCCACGTAAGATGGCAATACAAAAAAATCCATCACATTATAATATTTATTTACTTCCTTTGTAGCATCTATTATAATAACCGCATGATCTAATCCTAGTTCATGTATTTGCTCCTTAATATGCTCTTTCAAACTTCCATCACCAATCAACAGCAATTTTGACTGCTTATCTTTTCTATAGTATTGAGCAAACATTGTAACTAGAAACTGATGATTTTTAACACTTTCAAATCTTCCTACATGTCCTATTACAAACGTATTTTCATCTATGCCAAGAAAATTGCGAAAATTTACGCGATCTTCTTTTTTAAAATAAAATTTCTCCAATTCAATGCCATTTCGTATCACATAAAATTTATTTCTTCCAAACAGCCATTTCCCTGCATCTTTAGAGCAAGCTAAGCGGTAATCGGAATATTGATTTAATTGATATTGCAGCCATTTTTTATATATTTTAACAGCAAAATTATTATAATTGCTCACACTATGACTATGAGAAATACAAACTGCATTTGTATTTCTTTTAACTACAGAAAGAATCAATCCGCTTGTCTGATCAACATGAGAGTGAATAATCTGATACTTTTGTCCAGTAGTAAGCAAAAAACATTTCAATATTTTTTTATACTTAATAATGCCAATTTGATTAACATAGCCATCCAAATAAAATATTTTTCCTCCTAGTTTCTGAACTTCTGAATCAAAAGCACCTTTTCCATGAACTAAAAAATCAAAAACAATTTCTTTTGAATTTATATTTTTAAAAATATTCATTAAAAATTTTTCAGTTCCACCCATATCTAATTTATACAAAATATGTAGTATTCTAATTGGCTTATCTCGCATATAGATCATCCTTTATTCGTTTTTATAAATTTTTTTCATTATTTTTTCTATTCTTGATATATCAAAATTCTTAGAAATTCTTTTTACATTTATATGGAACTTTGCGTAACTTTTTTTATCATCTCTTATACGCTGGATTGCTTTTACAAAACTCGTTATATTTTCTGGTGCGCACGAATAGCCAGTTCTTCCATTCACCGAATAATCTTTAATTCCATGTATATTTGAAGTAATAATTGGAAGCCCTGCCGCCATTGCTTCAATTGCGGCAACTCCCAGCCCTTCTCTTTTTGACGGAAATGCAAACAAATCTCCTGCCCATAAAATCTCCCGGATATCTTCCCGATACCCCAATAAAAACACCTGCCCTTCTAATTTTTCTTTTTTGATAAACTCTTGTAATTCTTCTTTTAATTCTCCCATTCCGCAGATAATATATTTTATTTTTTTATCTTTTAACCGTTTTACAGCCTCAATAATAACCCGATGATTTTTATTTGCATTCAGTTCCCCCACGCTGACAATTACAAAATCATCTTCTTTAAAACCTAATTCTTTGCGTTTTTCCTGCCGTATTGTTCTATAACTGCTTTCCTCTTTATTGCACTCCTGCAATAGATAATCCACTTTTTCATAATCTTGTACTGGAGAGGAATCTGCAGTCATAGATTTTTTCCATTCTTTTATTTCTAAATTTTCATCAGGAACAGAGAATTTCTGTGTATCTACTCCAACTCCTGGCACATACTCTGTTCGTTTCGCAAAAAACTTCTTTTTTGCTCTTTTATAATCTTCTTTATTGATGGTAATAAGACAGTCCGTCCACCGGGATAAAAACTTTTCCACCGGATAATATAACATCCAGTTTTTTAACGGCGCACCTTGAAAAAAGTGAAATCCGTGCGCGGTGTAAATTACGCTTGTCCCTCGTTTTCGCTCTTTTTGAAATACAACTCTTCCTAAAGCCCCGCTGATCGGCGCATGACAATGTACCAAACGATAATCTTTCTTTTTCGCAAGCACTTTTAATTGCTGGTATGCTCTTTTATTCTGTTTAAAGTTGGTTACACTTCGCGCAAAATCTACTTGAAAACAATCTACTCCCCAACGTTTTAATTTTCTTTTTAAATCTGCAATCCTCTCTTTTGTACAAGTGCTTCCTTCGATATAATTACACGCTACATCTACATGATAGCCAAGCTCTTGAAGGATCCTAATATTTGACATATTAAATTGGTCAATCATGGACGCTACGGATGCGATTATCAACGCATTTTTCATTTTTTCCTCACATTCTGCAACATAGGACAATCCCCAAACAGAAAAAACTTTTTGTGGAACATCAATTTTTTTCCGTTTGCTGGATACTTTTTTCTAAACTATACTTTCTGTATTCTTGTTTATAATCACCCAGATTTTCTTTATACAGCAAACTCCCAAACGCTTTATTTACAATCCCGTTTTGTCCGCTTATTGCTCCCATTAATTTTAGTATCCATTCGAACCCTGGCACCAAAAGAACCTTTTTCTTATGTATCGCCGCAATTATTTTTACAAGCTCGCTTGTATTGGAATATTCTTTATTGCATGGCCAAAAAATCCCCGATTCTTCATTTTCCATCATAAATCTTACAAACTCAACGAAGTTTCCGATATAACACATCGAACGTTGATTTCTTATCTTCGGAAATACAGGCAGCTTTCTTGCAAGTTTTGCTAACACTGGGTAATTTCCTTTGCTTCCTGCGCCATAAATCATCGGCGGACGAAGAATTACTACCGAAAACATATCATCTTTTAGTTTCTCAAGCCCAACTTCTGCTTTCACTTTACTGTCTCCATAACAATTTGCCGGAGAAACTGGCGTATTTTTTGTAATTACTTTTGTTTTTCCAACTGGCGCGCTGTTCCCATAAACAATCGCGGAACTGATAAAAATAAATTGTTTTACGCCCTCCGCTTTTGCTTTTTTTGCCAATGCAATTGTCAATTCTGTATTTACTTTGTAATAGAGTTTTTTTTGTTTCTCGGATATGTGTTTTGTATCAGAATGTGCAATTCCTGCCACATGAAAAATAACATCATACATAGAGAAATCCATCGCTTTCCAGCTCTCATCACGCACACTGATTTTCGTAATGGTATATTGCGAAAACTCCTTAATATAGTCGCAAAAAGAACTTCCTATATAGCTGTTTTGTCCTGTAACCAGTATGTTCTTCATGTGAAATCCGCACCTCCTTTATCTTTCTTTTGTTCTTTCAAAATTTTTCGTATGCTATTTTTGTTTCTTATTTAATGGCATTTCTGCGTTATTTTTTCCTGTTCCGCCCTCCACTACGCCGTCATGTTGAAGCACCTTTCCTATGGTTTTCAAAAAACATTTACAATCAAAGAAAAAACTTATTCTTTTGATGTATTCGCCGTCCAATCTCGCTTTTTCTTTGATTTCGAGTTCATCTCTTCCATTGATTTGCGCCCACCCGCTTAATCCTGGTCTTACATTGTTTGCTCCATACCGGTCGCGCTCTTTCACTAAATCTTTTTGATTCCAAAGTGCCGGACGCGGCCCAATGATACTCATATCTCCTTTTAAAATATTAAATAATTGCGGCAATTCATCCAAACTATATTTCCGCAGAACTTTTCCAATCCCCAAAAGATACTGTTCTGGATTTTTTAATTGATGTGTTGGTACGTCATGTGGTGTGGATCTTTTCATAGAGCGAAATTTTAATAACATAAAATATTTTTTATGTATCCCGACCCTTTTTTGTAAAAATAACGCTGGACCGGGATCGGATAATTTAATTACAACTGCAATCAAAAGCATTGGAATTGCAAATACTATAATTCCGATTATCGAAACGATAATATCAATTCCCCGTTTCCAAAAATGCTGATACAACTGGTATCTCCCCTTTAAACTTTTCTTTTTGTTCTGATGTTTTGTCATCACTTAACATTTGTTTTCTTTGTTCTCCCTGGCTTTGCACTCCAAATCATTCCAATCTGTTCTAATTTTCTGACTTTATTCTGCTCTAATTCTTTTCTTGCAGCGCCGTGATATGCGCATCTCTGATTGGAAATCCACTTTCCAAGCCGGTAACCATCCCTGCAAACATAAGTATTCGGAACTGCCAAATCTCCCTCTTCAGAAAAATAATTTTTCGCATGTTGATATCCGATTTCCCAAGGATCATCGAATTCCCAGATCATCCCGATGCGCTCCATCATCGTAATCTGCCATTTTGCAAGGCGTCCTCTTCGTTTTCCTTCGCGCTGATGTTGAAGCCATACTCCAAGATTTTTTCCATTTGTTCCGACATATCGTTTTGGGATTGACAAGTTCCCGTGTTTTTGATAAAACTTTTCCGCCTCTGTATATTGCTGCTGCCAGGATTGCTCTGCTTGTGATGCTTTAAAATGCAAACCAATCGCAGAAAGCTTTTCTTTTTGCAGTAAAGTAAGGGGTTTTCGAACCTTCTTTGTCAAACTTTGACTTTTATTTTCCAATCTTTTTTCTTTATGATCTTTTTGCGCCAATCGTTCAAAATCAAGAGGTTCTTCTATTCCTAACCTTGCTTTTTGTTCCCAAATCCATCGCCCCAGCCACACGCCTTCCACAACATAATCGCTGGGTATTTCTAAATTACCGTATTCTTTATAATAGTTCTTAGCAAGCTGATACCGCCGTTCCCAAGAATTCTCTTGTTCCCAAATCATACCAATCTGCTCTAATTTTTTTATTCTTATAACACTTGTTTTCGAGAGATAATCTTTTTGTCTGGAATCGAATCTCTTCTTTTTTCCGCTATCTTCTGTATCCGCCGGAAACGATCTCTCACTTTCGGATAAATCATTTGATCCCGTATCCATCTTACGATTGACTTTAAGAAATTCATTGCGGTTTAATTCCTTGTGGTTTTCTTGCTTTTGCAATTCTGCTGCAATCTTTTTGTATTTTTCTCTCTGCTGCCGAATCCAACGCCCCAGCCGAAAACCATCCATGGTCACATAAGAAGCGGACACATCCAAGTTTTTATATTCTTGATAATACTTACTGGCAGCTGCGTAAGATTTTTCCCACGTTGTATTGTGTTTTACGCCCCAAGTTATCCCGATTGCTTCCAGACGTTTTTCCTGTTCTTTGCTCAGCCCTTTTCTTTTCTTTTTTGAAATTTGCTGTGTTTTTTCTGTTTGATTTTCCTTTTTTTGTGCTTGCCCTGTGAGATCTTCGAACTTATTTTTTTCTCGATAATCCTTTTTCTGATTCGCAATCCATCTTCCCAGCTTCTTTCCATCTGCTGTTCTATAATGTGTTGGGACATCCAGATTACCGTATTCTTTATAATATTCTTTTGCCGCGGCAAAATACTGTTCCCACAGAAACTCAGACACATCCCACACCATGCCAAGCTGATCCAGCGCTGCAATTCGCTCTGGAGTCAAAAAAGTGCTGTTTGGTTTCTTCTCGAACTGCAATTCCATGCTGTACTCAAGTTTTTTCCGTTCTGTACGCAGTCTTGTAATCCAACGGGCAAGATTCTCATTCTTCCTGCTTGTCTTTTTATAATTTTTAATCGTTTCTTTCCCGAATTCCTCTTGAAAATATTTTATACTTTTATCGTTTTGTTCTGTTTTACAAAAAGGGTTTTCTGTACATTTATTTTGTTCCAATGTTTCTTGTATTCCAACGAGCAAATTTCCATGTTCTTTGTGATATTCTACTGCTTGTGCATAATGTTTTTCCCAGGCAAGTTCTCTTGTTCCCTTCCATTTCATCCCGATTTTTTCTAATTTTTTCATTTGTGTTTCACTTAAATTTCCAGCCACTTTTCCCGCATACACTTTTCTTTGCGTTGCAAGCCACATTCCAAGCGAATATCCATCCAGAGTTTTATAACGTTTTGGCACATTTAAATTTCTATGTTCCTGATAATATTCTTCCGCCATCGCATACATTGCATCCCACGATGCGCCAAGTGTTTCATTTAATTTGGCAAACAGCATCCGACAGTCCTGCACTTCGTCAATAATCTGGAAGGTTTCGTTTACCAGCTCGTTTTCTCTTCCCAAAGCACGGTAAGAAATTATCGCTTCGCGCAGCTCTTCTTCCACCGCGCCAATGCTGTACAGATTTTCAATATTCATCACAATATCAAAAATGATGGGCTGTTTTTTTCCGCCTGCTGCTAAGGCTCGTCCAATCTGCTGTTTATAAATGGTCGGAGATACCGTTGGGCGCAGCAAAATCACGCCGTCAATTTCCGTTAAATGAATTCCTTCATTCAGCATATTAATACAGTACAGCAGTTTTAAATGGCAGCTGTGATCTTCTTGAAATGCTTGAAATTCCTGTGCAGCTTCTGGAGTTTCAGAAGAAACGGTATAAAGATGCGGCTCTGGGTCCACTTTGGCAAACCACTCCGATGCAAGTTCTTTCATCTCATTTAAATGGTCATAGTTCGCACAAAAAACAAGATATTTGCCATAAATGTTCTCTGATAATATTTCCTGTTTTTCTGTGAAGATAAAATGTTTTGTTTCTTCTGTTTCTTTTGTAATTTTTTCTCTTTGCAGTTTTTCTATTTTTGTTTTGTTTTCTTTTGGCTCTAATGTCTCCTGCCAATCATCGATGCATTCTTTTCTTTTTTTTATTGGCGTGATATATTTTGCAAAAATCTCTTCCAGTCCGTCCGCCTGCGCTAACGCCCGCCGCAGTGCTTCTAGCTGCTGTTCTGCCTTCTCACGCACCACGCTGTTTTTTGTCCGCTGTATCTGTGCTTCGCAGCGTTTTAATTCTTTCTGATAAGAATAAATTGAGAGAATATACGTTGGCATTGGAAGAATCCCTCGCGCAATCGCTTCTCCAAGCGTTAGTTCGGACGCAATATTTCCCTCAAACAATTCCCATGCCATATCGCGCTGATTGTCCAGATAACGGATACTGGTCGCGGACAATCCTAACACTTTTGCTTCTGGGTACATTCCGCAAAGCCGCTTTACTCCGCCGCCCCACTGCGCTGCGCCGCAGCGGTGGAATTCATCCAAAATAATATAATCTGGTTTGATTTCGGAAAGCGCAGCTTCCTCCATCCGCATTAGTTTTGCATAAGTAGAAAAAGAAATATTTTGCAGCATCAAGGAGGAAATCGATTTTTTTGCTCCTTTTTTATTTTTTCTGACTGCCGCATCATAGGTTCTCTTTGAATTAATCTTATGTTCTTTTTCTTTTGTTGTAAAATCTGGTATATTCAAAGCAGCATTCCAGTTTTTGATCTGTGTCTGAAAAATATACTCCGAGGGCGACAGCCAGCACACTCTTTTTTCTGGATTTTCCTCGCAAAGTTTCAACGCAATAAATGATTTTCCGGTTCCGGTTGGATGGATTACGGCAGCTTTTCCTGTGGTATTCAGCATGGAAATCGCTGCATTGTATGCTGTTTTGTTATGTTCAAACAAATCAATTCCCATGCGGATCTCCTTCCTAAACAGGAATAAATTACCAATCTTTCACTGCAAAATTAAAAATATGTCTTTTTACATACTATAAAATTTTTATCTGTTGCGTTTTTATAATCAAAAAACTTTCTGTCTGTTTGATAGATAAATTTTTGTTCTATCTGTAATAAAGTGAGTACCTTCATTACACCATAGGTAAAAAGCCTTGATTTATAAAGTTTTCTTGATTTTCTGACGGCGAATTTGACGGCGAATCGATGGAATAATTTAGAACTTAAAAGACTGTCATTGATAAAGCGAATATTTTAAGGTATTGTTTTTTCTTCTTTAAACACACACCCTGCTTCTTTTCCCACCGCCGATTTGACGGCGAATCTGACGGCGAATAAAAAAATTAAAACGCGAAAAAAATTTTTTTAACGCAAAAGACTTTGCTAAAATCCGCTATTTTTCAGGCTTTTCAAAATTTTTTTCAACATTTCTTTTTCTTTTTTCATTATATTTTAAGGAAAAAAACAAACAAAATCTTTTTCTTTTACGAGTAAATATTTGTAAAATTTATCAAATCCATTGACAAGATTGTAATGTGGTGGTACAATCATGATGCAATTTGAAACA
>CAMUAR010000072.1 GCA_947086895.1 uncultured Lachnospiraceae bacterium
ATATTATACCATATCGTTCCGACATGGTACTCTCCGAGGGATGCACACAGTTCGCGAAGGAAAATGCTCTCCCTTCGGTCGAGCGCGAACTGGCGCGGTATAATATCTGGCGATATTATACCATATTTTTCATAATTAACAAGGCTTTCGGTAAAATCCCGAAAGCCTTGTATTTGCTGAATAAATAATTCATTGTCTTGTTCTTTTATATTTCTTCTGCCCTTACTCTGACATAGGCTGTCAGCGCATTGTTCTTTACATCAATTACAATGGTATCCATACTTCCTACTTTATCTGCCAGAATCAGTCTTGCGCTTAGCGTTTCTACATTTTTCTGGAGGTAGCGGCGCAGCGGACGCGCGCCATAAATTGGATCATAAGCGTTTTTAATAATAAATTCTTTTGCTGTTGTTGTGAGTTCTACAGAAATTTCCCGGTCGGAAAGGCGTTCATTTAATTCTTTTACCATTAAATCGAGAATATCGCCAATATTTTCGCTGGTCAGAGGTTTGAATAAAATCGTTTCATCGAGTCGGTTTAAAAATTCTGGTCGAAAATGTCTTCTTAATTCTTCTAGTACTGCACTTTCACATTCCGCACTGATCTCACCTTCTGGCGTAATCCCCTCAAGCAAGTATGACGAACCGATATTGGATGTCATAATTAAAATTGTATTTTTAAAATCGACGGTGCGTCCCTGCGAGTCTGTAATTCTGCCGTCGTCCAAAACCTGCAAAAGCACATTAAACACGTCTGGATGTGCCTTCTCAATCTCATCAAACAGTACAACAGAATACGGTTTTCTGCGCACGGCTTCGGTCAGCTGTCCACCCTCTTCGTAGCCGACATATCCCGGAGGTGCTCCAATCAGGCGCGATACAGAATATTTTTCCATATATTCGCTCATATCAATGCGCACCATACTAGCTTCGTTGTCAAACAATGCTGCGGCAAGCGCTTTGGCAAGTTCTGTTTTTCCGACGCCAGTCGGTCCTAAAAACAAGAAAGAACCAATTGGTTTTCCCGGATCTTTGATCCCTGCTTTTGAGCGCAAAATTGCGTCTGCCACACGACTCACGCCGTCTTCCTGCCCAATAACGCGGCGGTGAAGTTCATCGTCCAAATGCAGTGTTTTGCTGCGCTCGCTCTCTGTTAGTTTTGTCACTGGCACACCGGTCCACCGGGAGACAATACGCGCGATTTCTTCCTCAGAAACACTCTCATGCACAAGACTATGTCCTTCCAATTTCACGCGCTCTTCCTCTTCTTCCAACTGCTTTTTTGCTGCTGGAAGTCTGCCGTATTTTAACTCCGCTGCTTTATTTAAATCATAATCACGCTCTGCAATCTGAATTTCATTGTTGATATTCTCAAGTTCTTCGCGCAGCACGCGGACTTTCTCCACCGAAGCTTTTTCATTATCCCACTTTGCTTTTTTATTTGCAAAATCTTCACGCTGCTCCGCAAGTTCTTTTTGCAATGCTTCAAGTCGTTCCTTGCTTAAGCGGTCATCTTCCTTTTTCAGTGCTGCCTCCTCAATTTCCATCTGCATAATGCGCCGCCGAACATCATCCAGTTCTGTTGGCATAGAATCAAGTTCTGTTTTAATCAATGCACACGCTTCATCGACAAGATCAATCGCCTTATCCGGCAAAAAGCGGTCGCTGATATATCGATTCGACAGTGTTGCAGCAGAGACCAACGCGCTGTCGTTTATTTTTACGCCGTGGAATACTTCATAGCGTTCCTTTAGACCGCGCAGAATCGAGATCGTATCTTCAACGGTCGGTTCATCAACCATAACCGGCTGAAAACGGCGTTCCAATGCTGCATCTTTCTCAATATACATACGATACTCGTTCAGTGTCGTCGCCCCAATACAATGAAGCTCTCCGCGCGCCAGCATTGGTTTTAACATATTGCCCGCATCCATTGCACCCTCTGTTTTTCCTGCTCCTACAATGGTGTGCAGCTCATCGATAAACAGAATAATCTGTCCATCGCTGTTTTTTACTTCTTCCAGCACCGCTTTTAAGCGTTCTTCAAATTCGCCGCGGTACTTCGCCCCTGCGACAAGCGCGCCCATATCAAGCGCATACAAACTTTTTTCCTTTAATGCATCCGGCACATCGCCGCGCACAATCCGCTGTGCCAGCCCTTCGACAACGGCTGTTTTTCCGACGCCAGGCTCCCCGATTAAGACTGGATTGTTTTTTGTTTTTCGAGATAAAATACGAATTACATTGCGGATTTCTGCATCGCGCCCAATTACTGGATCAAGTTTCTGCGCCCTCGCCCGCTCCACAAGATCCGTTGCATACTTCTCCAACGTATCATAAGTAGCTTCTGGATTGTCACTTACTACTTTTTGATTGCCGCGCACAGTTGCAAGTGCTGTAAGGAATCTTTCCCGGTCAATACGAAAATTCCGAAACAGCTCCTTTATTTCTTTTGACTGATTTTTCAACAAACTTAAGAAAAGATGCTCGACAGAAACATACTCGTCTCCCATCGCTTTCGCTTCATTTTCCGCGTAAATTAAAACTTTATTTAAATCGTTGCTGATATAAACCTGACCGCCCTGAACTTTCGGACGCTTGTTTAAAAGCCCTGTAACCTGTGCCAGAAATACATCTACATTGATTTCCATCTTTTCAAACAGCTTTGGTATCAAACCATCCGCATCGCTTAAAAGACTGTATAAAAGATGCTCCTGCGCAATTTCCTGATGCCCGTAATCATAAGCGAGCTTTTCACAGCCCTGAACGGCCTGTATGGATTTTTGCGTGAATTTATTGATATTCATAGCATGCTCCTTTCTTCATCTATTACAGATATTTCTGTAATAGTCCCATCCTATTTTTATATGATCCAAATTATTTTATTTGTTCTATAACTAATATAACACCAAGTTTAAAAAATTGCAAGTATTATTTTGCACAAATTTTATTATTTTATTGTATTGTTTTTTGATTGTTCGATCATATGTCTGAAAATTCATTCCCGCCATCTGCACCCCCTAATAAATTTAGCAGATATTAAAACACCGCAATTCCTTAAGTTTTCAAGAAATTGCGGCGTTTATTTTTATGGCATTGCGGAATACAAAGTCTCTTGATTACAGCAATAATTTTTTAGACGATACGGTATGCCTCCCCACAAATCCCCAAATATCTGCTCTGTTTTTTTTGTCTTTCAACTACTCCGCATTCTGAAATATCTTTGCGATTGGAGAGTCTGCTGACAAAATCAATGTCTTGTTGCCGCCCTGCATCATTGCCTTCGCTGCGTCCAGAGAACGGACAAATGTATAGAAATCGCTTCTTTCCTTGCTCTCATAAGCGTCCGATAAAATCCTCATATATTCCGCCTCACCTGCGGCAATTGTTTTTTCTGCTTCCGCATGGGCTTTGGAGAGCAGCACGGCAATTTCATTATCCGTTGCATTGCGGATTTTCTTTGCCTCCGATGCGCCTTCCGCGGTGTAGGTCGCCGCAATATTGTTTCGCTCGGAAATCATCCGCTCGTAAACGGCATTTTTATTATCATCTGGCAAATCAAGATGCTTTGTCTCCACACGAATCAGCTCAATACCATAGCGGGCCAGCGCATCTCCGATATTTTCCATAATCGTTGCATCCAACGCCCCGTCGCGCCCGCTGATTACATCGCTTTGTTCCATACTGCTGATCACATTTTTCAGCGAGTTATAAACAGTTGTATTTAGACGGCTCTCCGCCTCTGTCCGCGAATTCAATGTCTGTATATACAATTTTGGATCTACAATTCTCCAGAGTACATAGCTGTCTGTAACCATTGTTTTTTTGTCAAGCGTAATTACATCGGATTCTTTTAAATCATAAAGCAGCACCTGCTTTTCTAGTTTTGTTTCGGTTTCAATAAATGGAATTTTAAAACTTAAACCCGAAGTGCTAATTACCCTTTTTAATTCGCCAAATCGCTTAATTAAAGTATATTCATCCTCTCCAGTTTCAACGATAGACATATCAAGCACTGCAAAAAGCAGCAGCATTGTCACAATAATTATTGTGTTTCTTACTGGATGCGGTTTTTTTATCCGGGTCACTTTTCCGCTGTTTGGATTGTCTGACGAATTATTATTTACATAACTGTAGGAATACGTTGAATTTTCCATAATCTCCTCACATTCTGCCGCTTGCTGGCATTTCATTTTAAAATTGAAAACTTTTGAGTTTCAATTTTTTTCTTTCTTTTTGTAGTACAGATTATTCTATATTGATTTTGTACAATTTTAGTTTTATTGTCAAACAATATACTGATGCAAACTTATAAGTATTTCTTAACTTTTCTCTTTTCAGCATCCCAGTTACTGTTTATTCTCCTGTAAATGGCTCAACTGGAAGCATTGTCTGAACTTCGCCGTCCGAACCGTTGATAATAACTTTCATATCTGGAAGCACGTCCTCCATTGTTTCAAAAAACATTCTCTGTTTTGTAATCAGCGGATTCTTAATATATTCCTCATACATTGCGTTGAATCTGGCCACTTGTCCCTGCGCTTCATTGATGCGTGCCTGCCGTTCCGCATCCGCCTGTTTTGCAATTTGGTCAGCGTCTGCTTCCGCTGCTGGCAAAGATTCATTGCGGTATTTATTTGCGTTATTAATTTCTGTCTCTTTTTGCTGCTTTGCCGTCTCCACCGCTTTAAACGCTTCTAATACAGCTTCGGTCGGCGGTTCTGCATCCTGTATTGTCAGGCTGATTAACTGAAGTCCGATGTCCTGCTGCTCAAGACTTACAATAATTTTTTCGCGGATCGCTGCCTGAATCTCCCCTTTACCGCTTGTAATTACATTATCGACATTATATCTGCTGATTGTTGACCGGATGCAGCTCTGCGTAATATTTTTTAAGATCACGACAGGACTTTCTGAAGCATAAAGTGCTTTTATTGGATTGCTTACTTTGTATTCTACATAAAAATCCACATTGACAAAGTTGAAATCTGACGTAATCATCAATGCTTCCTCTGGTATGGCTGCTCCTGTGTTTAAGTCGTAGCCGATGGAAAATCCCTTGATTGTTGTATCAACCATTTTCACTTTCTGTACAAATGGTATTTTGAAATGCAATCCTGGTTCGCTGACACAAGACGGTGTGCCAAATGTTGTAACAACTGCCTGTTCCTGCTCGCCAATTGTGTAAAACGCACTGCTGCCCACGATAAGAACAGCAAACACAATCGCCACAATAACAATTACTTTTGTTATCATACGGTTATTCATACGATCTTTCCTGCCTCCATTCCATTGTTGGTACGATGTTTTTTGAATCATTTTTCCTCACATTCTGCCGCTTGCCGACACAAATAATTTAATGTGAGAAAAATTTGTTTTGTGAATTATAAAATTTCTTAATGTATCTTTTGCTGTTTTAAAATTCTTCTCACACTTTTCAATAATATTTTACAAATAAGCAAATTGTAAAATATGCACTAAAACGCAGTTTATATCTTCATAATAAAGATCTTTCTCTGTATTTTTCTTGTATTGCTCCTATGCCACCGAATTTATTATGCAATATTTTATATTTACTTATTTATAGTAATATTAGCAAAATATGTATAAGTTACAAAGAAATAAAAAATTATATTTTGTTTCTATTGCTTATTTTTTATATCCTCGTTTTGCCTATTTTGCTTTTATAGGTATTATAGCACGCTCTTCTTAAATAGAAGTTTAAATTAGATTAAAATTTTCTATATTTCTCTATAATCTTTCTTTTGTTTCTTAAAACTTTTAAATTTTATAATTCAAATCTATCTCTTTATTCTATAACGTATGGCTTAAATCGTTTCAATTTAAAAACATGTAAATTATTGCTCTTTTTTCAAATTCAGGCAATACTCTGTCATTTCCTGTATACTTTCTACGGTTGCCACTGCGCCTGCTGTTGTAAGTTCCTCTAGATTTCCATATCCATACAGCACGCCAAGACATGGTATTTCTAACTGTTTTGCTCCTTCCACATCATACTTGCGATCGCCGATCATAAGTACTTTGGACCAATCTTTCAGCCCAAGCCGATCAAGTGTATAAAGCAGCACATCCGATTTTCTTGCGCGCGAAAGATCTCTTGATGCTCCGCCGATCACTTTAAAATACTCTGTCAGTCCAAAATGCTCCAATATCTTTTCTGCCATCCCCTCTGGCTTTGAAGTTGCCACTGCCAGAGTAAAACCAGCTTCTTTTAAAGTTTCTAAAGCTTCTTTTATTCCCTTGTATGGAATATTTTCCTGCCATCCAATCGGCTCATAACGCTCTCTGTATTTTGCCGTTGCAATTTCTGCTTGCTCTTTTGAAAAATTATAACCCTGCATAAAACTGTCCATCAGCGGCGGACCGATCACCCATGTTAATTCATCGGAGGATGGCGCAGCAATCCCTGCCGCACAAAGCGCATACTGAAAACACTTTGTAATTCCCTCTTTGGGGTCTGTCAATGTTCCATCCAAATCAAAAAGTAAATATTCTATCATTTTTCCTCCATTCCGCCGCACAGTCTAAGCTTTTATCCATTTCATTTTTTGCTGCGCAGAAACATTATTCCAAAATTAACAACAGGGGACAAGTTTTTGAAAAATTTATAGTATAGTAATATCATATCACTTTTATTTTACCGCAAGATCAGTAAAACTTCAATTTCTTTCTAAGATATTTTACTTCTGGTACTTTAGCTAACTCTTATTTCTTCGTTCTTTTGCAGGAAATCAAGATTTTTGTTTTTGTTGTATGGATTTTTTGACTTTGTTTTGCACAATTTTTAATTCTTTAGAGATGCTTTCGAGCATGTCTTAAAATTGCTTTCTATGGATTCATTTACATTATTCGCTCTTTATGATATACTTAAGATACTAAATTCTGGATGCCGCAGCGCAATAATACTATTTGTTATATAAAAAAATAAGAGGTTCCCACACAAAGAAAAGATCTCATCTTATCGATATTTGATTAATTTTTTTGATATCCTGCATTTTATCTCTTTTGTGCGGCTGCTTCTTCTTAAAATAAAAGCCCCGGCAGAATGTGAGGAAATTTATGAAATGGCAATTCTATCGAAAATTGAATGTACCGTTCTGGACGATCCTTGGTATGCTTGCCGCATTTCTTATTATCGCAACGCTATATCAAAATTTTGCCAAACAGCTCCTAGTACTTTCAAACCAGCAGACAGACTTTTATAACAGTAGTCAATATGTTGCTCTCCGCACACAAGCATCTCAGTTTGTATACGGTGTTCTTGCTATGATCGTGCTGGCATTTCTTGCATTCTTTTTGTTTGGTCTGCTTCTTCGCTGCCGCACAAACATTTTAGAAGAAACATTAGCTCAGACCGCAGCGCGTTATCAAATTGCTTTTGAAAATCTTGGCGATGCATTCTGGGAATATGATATCCAAACGGGAATCTTAAAAAAGTCAAACGCTGACACTGGATTGTGCAAAGGGTTTACAGAGATTCCTGATTTTCGCCACTATATTTTATCGTCGGGGCTTTTGGATGCTGGAGGCCGCGAAACGATTCTGCACTTTTTTAATGCTTTTTTGCTTCATGATACCGCGCCTGTGCGCATTCAGCTTCACACAAACGCAAATAAAGAAAATGAAGCATGGTATGAATTATCTGCCAACCGTGTTTTTGACAAAAACGGTATTCCTGTTTCTGTTATTGGATGTACTGGTAATATCACAGAACAAAAGAAGCTGGAATTGAAAAAAAAGGCTCTGGAGGGGCAAGACAGATTAACGCACCTTTACAACCGAAAAACAATAGAGACATTGATTGACCAGTATCTTGATTCCATCGACAATGCCGGAATCTGTGCGATATTTTTAATCGATCTGGATGATTTTTCCCGTGTAAATAAGGGGCTTGGCACTGCGTTCGGCGATGCTGCTATCCTTGAACTAAGCGCAAGATTAAAAGCGATGCAGTCTCAAAGATGCCGTCCGCAGGATATGACGGGCAGAGTTGGCGGCGATTGTTTTCTGCTTTTTCTCACCGACGTGCCTTCCATTTCTTATATCGAGGATTATGGCAGGCAGCTCTGTGCGACCGTTCGCGGTATCTGTTCTGGTTCTTCTGCTCTGCCTGCACTAACTTGCAGTATTGGTATCGCTGTATTTCCATCCGACGGCAGCTCTTTTTTGGAACTTTGCGAAAAAGCTTGTCTTGCCCTTAGGGAAGCGAAATTGCTCGGCAAAAATCGTTGTCTTACTTATTCAAAGGAATTTGTATATCCGACGTCTTCCTGCCTTGCGGACTATATCAATGATGATTCTATCAATTTTGACAACGCTTCTTCCTACGAAGAACATTCTCTTGTCGATACGAATATTGTCACAAATGCAATTGATATTTTGTTTGACTCACAGGATAATGATGATGCGCTGCAAATGTTATTATCTCTGATTGGCGCATATTATAATCTAAATCGAATCAGTATTATACAATACAGTAATGACCAAAAGTACATCTCCATCACACAAGAATGGACATCCAGTCCCCGCTACCAGCTCAAGAATGCTTTTCAGGAAGTTCCATTTTCCCAGGATGCTTATTATGCAAGATACCGGGAAAGCAAAAACGGTGTGTTTTACTCGAATGCTTACCTGCCGGAATTATCCGAAGATATGCTGCTTGACCCTGTTCCAGACCGCAAGCCGTGTCAATATTTCCAGTGCGGCTTTTTTGAGCATGGCAGTTATATCGGCTGCATTTCCATTGCAATCAGCAACAGCGCGCACTACTGGAGCCAGAATGAAATTGATTCTCTGACGCTTATTTCCAAAATTATCGGAAGTTATATTGTCCGTCAGCGCTCCATCCACTACGCGGACTGGCTGTCCAAAAATGACTCTCTTACGGGTGCTTTTAATTTTAATACATTTTTAACCGAGGTCAACACGCTTCATTTTGAGCGTCCTGATCTGCAGCTTGCAATGATTTATTCTGATATCCGCCATTTTAAACTGCTCAATGACAATTATGGCTATCAGGCAGGCGACGCGGTGCTTTGCGATATTGCTGATATTTACCGCGCTATTTTCCCGGATGGTATTTTGTGCCGTATCAGCGGCGATAAATTTGCGTTGTGTACAAAATTTTCTGACGAGGACTCGCTCGCTGCCAAAGCAAAACTTTTGATCTCGCGCTGTCGGCAGCTCTCTTCCTCACAGGAAGAAAACTACAATCTTTCCATCGTCCTTGGCATTTATATCCTGCGCGCCAAGGATGCTGCTATTATCGCTGTTGACCGCGCCAATATTGCGCGCAAAAACGCCCAGCGCCACAACAATTCTGGATATGCGTTCTTTACAAGCACAATGCGCTCCAGTTTAATTCTGCAAAAAGACCTGGAAGATTCGATGGAGCGTTCCCTGCAAGAACAGCATTTCCTACTTTACTTCCAGCCAAAATTTTATATTGATACAAAGATGCTCTGCGGCGCGGAAGCACTGGTGCGCTGGCAGCACCCTTCCCTTGGCTTTCTGTACCCAAACGCTTTTATTCCGCTCTTTGAATCAAATGGTTTTATCGTGGATTTGGACTATTATATATTTGAACAGGTATGTATTTTTCTACATGACAAATTAGAAAAAAATATTCGCTTATTTCCAATTTCAGTTAATTTTTCCAGGGAACATTTTAAAGCGGATATTTTACCAGAACGGTTGAAAAGCACGGTGGAATCTTATCACATTCCGCCGCAGTATATTGAAATTGAAATTACGGAGAGCGCTTTCACAGTAATTGACAAACATTTTACCAGTCTTCTTGACCGGATACGCTCCTACGGCTTTCGGCTTGCGATGGATGATTTTGGCTCCGGCTTGTCCTCTCTAAGTTTGTTATGTGACCTGCCGTTTAACGTGCTGAAAATCGACAAGGATTTTTTCCACTCCAAGGCGACGACAAACCGCGAGCGTATTGTGATTTCAAGTACAGTACAAATGGCTCATCAACTGGATATGGAAGTAATTTGCGAGGGAGTGGAAACAGAAGAACAGGCAGATTTCCTAAAAAGTATTGGCTGCAATATGGCGCAGGGTTATCTGTTCTCCAAGCCAATGTCGCGTGAAGGATTTGTTGAAAAATTCCTGTCATAACTTAAGATTGCAGCAAATTTTTAATAATTATATTCCAATAACACCAGTTTATAAGTTTTTGAAAAATTAATAATATAGCAATTATAGACAAAATGAATATTTGTTTTTTAGCAGTTAAAATAATGAAATTATATATTTATATTATTATATCTCTTTATAGAAACAGTTTAAACTCAAAAACTTACAAACTGGTATAAACAAATCCTTAAAATAAATATTATAACATTTTTAAATTTATTTTTATGTTTCATGGTTTACAATCACTTCCACAATACTATCTTTTCGCAGTATTCTGCCGACAATATACTGAGAAACAGCAAATACCAGCCATAAAAGCAGAATTCCCGCCACAAATCCTTTCCATGAAAATCCCCATGCAACATTATATTCTTCCAGATATAACTGATAAAGCTTATAACTGCACAACAGCCCTATCGCAGTCCCCGGAACAAATGCTCGAACTGCATTCAGCAAATTTTCAACTCGCTTCATTTTTGACACTGCCTCAGGCGTCATACCAACAGATATAAAAACTGCAAATTCCCTGATTCGAACCCGGTCAATCGCCCAGGTAACCGAAAGATTTCCAAACAGGCAAGACAACATTACCGCTATAAGAATAATCCCTAACAAATAGCGAATGCTGTCCGCTGTCGCCTGTTTTTGCTGTATTTCCTCTTTGTAGTTATATATCTGAAACGACACTTTTTCCTGTTCTGAAAAAAGGAATTTGTCCTCCTGTTGGTCGGACGCAAATCGGCACTGGTATAATATCTGTCGATATTATACCATGTTCTTTAAATATCCGTTCGTTTCCATCAATTTATCATAACTTCCCATTTCCACAATTTCTCCCTGTGACAAAACCAAGATATTATCATAGCGCCGCAGCATTTCTGGATTTAAGCGGTGGGTTACCGTGACGATCATACTGTCATCGCGCGCAAGCAGACGCCCTTCTATTTCCTTTGCTGTCGGTTCATCCATACTGGCAGTAAATTCATCAAACAGAAGTACTTTCTTATTGCGCAAAAGTACTCTGGCAAGACTGAAGCGCTGCTTTTCCCCGCCGGAAAAATTTTTTCCATTTTCATCAATCACTGTAGAGATCCCCTCCGGCAATGAGGATACCAATTCGCTAAGCCCTGCCTGACGTATTGCATCATTGACCTGTTCCTCTGTATAATTATCTTGATATAATGTAATATTGTTGCGAATCGAATCATTAAATAGGAATGTATCTTGCGATACTACTCCAATCAGTTCTCCTAAAGTATCACGCCGCAAATTTCGAAGTTCTGTACTGTCAAAACGAATATTGCCGCTATAGCTTTGGTAATATCCAAGAAGCAGTGAAAGAAATGTACTCTTTCCGCTTCCGCTGCTTCCTACAATCGCATAATGCTTTTTTGCTTCCAGACGGACGGAAAGCTGATGAATTACTTCTTTTTCTTTTTGATATCCAAACGATACATTTTCGAATTCTACTGCATCGTTTAAATTTGTAATCGTTTCTGTTCCTTTTTCCTCTTTTTGTTCAATTAAATTCTGAAAACGCTCCTGCAATGGTTTTGCCGCGCGAAAATTTGCAATAACCGCAGGAACCATAGTGATTGGCGATACAATCTGTCCGATCAATTGCCCAAATGCAATAATCATCCCAGCAGAAAACATTCCTTTTTGAGAAAAATATGCCGCCAGTGCCATAACAAGCACGGTGGAAAGCAGACCGACAAAACTTCCAACATAACCGCAAACGGTCTGGCAGTTGGTATTTTCCTTTTTTGCATCCTCCGCTTCCCGGTTTTTCTGATTATGTTTATTTAAGATATGTCCAAGAATGCCAAAAGAATGCGCCAGGCGAAACGCACCAAAATCATCGGATAATTCTGCAGTATATTCGCCGAAACGTTCCGCAAATTTCTGGGAGCTTTTTTCAAGCGGACTTGTTGTAAATTTTGTCACAGCCATTGTAACAAATGCCAAAGCGATCATCAAAACAAGCATTAGGGGCTGAACTGCCAGACATACCGCAGCAGCAGCTAAAAAGGACACTACCACTTCAAATGCTGTTATAATATTTTCAAAATACACGGCTTCAAACATACCGAGATTGTTGCTCATCTCGTTTATGTATTCCGCGCTGTTTACCGTATCAAAATCAGCGATGCTTCGGTTCATAATTCCTGTAAAAATATCGTTTTTCAAGCGATATCTCGCATCAGCAAGAAATGCTGCCCGGATAAAGCGATAAAAAATCCCCAGCACAATATAAATAATTACATAAACAACGCTCCCTAAAAATGTAAGAAGCAATTCTTTTCCTGTTTTTCCCACACAGTCTACAAGTGCGCTCATAACAAGGGCGAACAGCGCACCTGCCACACAACTTGCGCAGGATAGCAGAAAAAACAGCGCGACACGCGCTTTTCCTTTTAGAAGATAGTGATACATAAAAGTCTCCTTATTTACAACACTCTTGTTGTTTTACTTAAAAAGTTTTTTTATCCCTAAAAACAATTATTTTAGCTCTTTTAATTAATTCTAATACTAAATTTCCCAGATATTTATCGGATATGACAAAATCCTGCACATTTCATATCTTCTGCCTTCCTTCCATTCTGTTCCATATAATTTCTAAAATTCAGCAAATCAAATTCATAATTCTTTTCCCTACCATTTTTAACATCTTCAATATAGTCTTCCAATGTATACTCTGAAAAAACCTGGGCAGGTAGCATATTGCATGGTCTTACCATACCCTTTTCACCAATAACAATATTCTTTTTTCCTGCTGTACATCCAAATCCACTTTGATTTAATGGTATATAATTTTGTTGATTATTGAATGGCATAATACAAATTTTACCCTTATACTGTTCACGTAATTCATTTACTATCTGAAAAATCTGTAAACTTTCCTTCTCATCAAATAAAAATATTTCATCGGAATCATTTGCTCTTCCAACTGGAAATGTTAAACCAAATGCAATTGCTGGAGAACCTAATTCAATTGCACCATCAATATAACGTTCAATTTTATTAATATTTTTCTTAGTAAGAACCAAAGTAAGAAGCATTTCCAAGCCTGAACACTTTTTTAGATTTTGAAATGACTTTTTCATCTCTGTAAAGCCATTTTTAATTTTTGTAAAATGATAATACGATTCGTCATCATAACCATAAAGAGATATTTGAATCCTGCGTAGTCTCTTTAATAGCTCTATTTCTATTTTATTTAATAAATAACCATTTGTTAATAAAGATGTTTCAAAATTATCTGTTGATATCTTCAAAATTTCATTAATATGCGGATGAATCAACGCTTCTCCACCAGTTAAAACAAAATTTGGCACTTTACCAGCAAATTCAAAAGCCATTCGCTGAAATTTTTCAAACTCTAAAAAAACACCTTGATTTCTTGCTTCTTTATAACAATGGGGACATAAAAAATTACAACAATTTGTTAATTCGCAAATTATCCATGCTGGATAAGTTTTTCCTTTTTCTCCAAACTTTCGAATTACAATTTCCTTCTTCTGCGCTTGTTCTGATTCTTGTATAATATTATGACTAAGGAGTTTAAGTATCATATTCTGAAAAGCAGTATAATGTTTCTCATCATTTTCTACTTGATATAACTGATGTATACACTCCCATATTTCTTTTAATGTTCTTTTTCCATTACATAATTTAATTACATCTTCTTGTAATTGATTTAATTTATAATCACCATATAAACCAATACATGCCTGTGTACAATCTTTGTAATCAAGCAAATAATCTTCAGGGTCAAAAATAAGATAATTTTCCTCACGCATTTTTATTTGTATGTTCCCTTCTGTTCTATAACTTAATTCGTTTATAACAAAACTTTTTCTTTCATAAAAATAAAAAATTTATTTCGTTAATGCTTTTGTATTTATTTAGTTCTTACTTAGTATTTTTCAGTATTTACTTCTTACAATAATAAGAATATATCTCATCCTCATTTTAGAAAAATAGCAGCAAAGCTTATCCTTTTTTGGTCTATGCAATGCTGCCGTTTTTCTAAAATTTTATCAATATAGTACTTTTGATAATAATTTTACTTCTTCCATTCTTCATCATCATTTGTAATTACCATACCATGATGAACATAACTACAACATGTTCCAAGAGAACAACGCACTGTTCCTGGTCCGATTTCTGCTACAACAAGTTCTTCAAATAATTCCTGCATTTTGTCATCTCCCTTCTTTGGATATCAGTCTTTTACATAATTGTAAAATGATATCTTATTTACTGTTTTTATATTTAACAGCTGAATGTATTATAGTATAACTTCTTTATAATCTCTATGATTTTTCATGACAAATTTCCGCAAAATTTCGCCATGAAAAGTCATATACAGATTTTGGAAATTATTATATAATAAAAAAGATCCAAGAATTGCAGCCAAAATTTTTCTGGCTGCAGTTTCTTGGGCAAACACAAAATACCAATCTTATTTTGAAAGGAGTTTATCACAATGATTAAAAATTTTAAAAACTTTTACAAAGGCGTTCTTGCTTCCCTGTTTGCGGTTATTATCATTTCTTCCACAACACCTGCTGTACTTCCGGGAACGTATGACAACTTATACGGCGTTTCAACGTGCCAGGAACCAGACACAAACCCAGATGAAGCTCCTTCCATACTTGATGATATTGATGACACTAATTTCGGTGCTTAATATAAAAGCTCTTTTCCATAAATTTTTTTATAATTTCTGCGTATTGTATCACGATCTTTATAATTTTTTGCCAGTTCACATAGCCAATAAGCGACTTTTATTATATATTTGCATGTCTCTTCGTTTTTCTTTTGTTCTTCCCAAAAGGATGCAAACAGAAGCATTTTAAAATACAAAGAATTTAACCTACCGCAATCAAGTTCATACCGCAGTCCTTTTTTTGCCAGCTCCTCTGATTTGGTAATCCTTGACAGATTATTATAAACAGCATTGCAGGCATTATAATGATACCTTTCCGCAACTTCACTTTTTTGATATGCTTTTAGAATCTGCTGATATAATTGCACTGCCTCTTCTGTACGTCCTAATTTGGTCAACAGGACTGCAATATTTATCATCAGCCTGGACTCTTCCAAAAACGGCACACGGTAACATCCTTTTTGTATCTCGTATGTCTCCTCAAGAAGCTTTACTGCTTCCTTGAGGAGAGATTCGAGCGGTTGATTTCCTTCCTTCTTATCCAACACAATCTCCTGAATTCGCACAGCTTTCTGATTCTCCGGCTGCTCCATATCAAGCTGGCTTTTTAACTGGTTAATTATTTTTTCCATATCCTGAATTTGTTCTTTTGCCGACATTTTGGTAAATTTATCTTCGAGTTCTAACAGTTCAAAAGAATCCGTGGATATACAAAAGTTCAGCCGCCCTTTTTTCAGACCGAATTTTTTCATCAACTGTTCAAAGTTCTTTTTTCGAAGCACTTTTTTCCCGTGTTCTATTTCGGAAATGGACCTCTGTGTTGAAAATATACCATCGCAGATTTGTTCCTGAGTAAGTCCCTTCGCCAATCGTTCCTGCAAAAAAATCTCCCTGTCCAAATGACATTCCTGCTTACAGCAGTTATAGTACATAGAAATTTCTGGTGGCTCTTCTCCGGCAAGCTCGTAAGCGTACCGCAATGCATCGCAGTACGCTGTCAATTTACTTTCATATCGCTTCCATCCCGGCGCTTCTTTACAACTTAACATTCTCTCCATCAAGGGCAGCATAAAATAAGAGATTCCGCAATCTCTCAGCAGTTCTAACGCTTCCTCACACTGTAAAAATGCTTTTTTCTGTTTTCCCTGACGAATCATACTGTCCGTTTGGAGCCATATGCATTTGCACAATACTTTTGCACATTCTTCTTCATCGATAAAAGCATTTTTTATATAGCGGTAACATTCTTCTAAAAATGCTTCGATTTTTGTCAGGTCTTCCTTGTTGTCAAGCAACCATAGTTCTGCCAGTGCCAACAGATTTTCCATCTCGACAGCAGAGATCAAAAAATCATCCAGCTTATGTTTTGATACACGATTTCTCTGCTTTAAAGCATTTATTTCCCATTTAGGCAATGTGATTTCCAGCGCACAAAAAAGATATTGTTCCGCTTTTTTATAATCTTTTTTGATGTATCGCTCATACATTGCACGACACCGGCTATCATACATTTTCCAAACAGCAGCTTTCCCGGCTTCTGGTGTTATGTACTGTTCTAATATAATAAGAGATTCCTCGCCCTTTCTTTGCCTGATACATTCTCCAAACCGAAATAATGCGTCGCTGCGCGTATACTCGTCCTGCCGAAAAATTACTTCGATCTTATCTGGCGATATCCCCAGTCGCTGAAGCAGAATATCAAATACTTCTTTATCGAGTTCCTGTTCTCCTGCCTCAAATCGGGCAAGTTCTTTGCCAGCACATACACCCGCGCTCAGCCTCTCTTTGGATATCTGCCTTTGTTCTCGTATTCTGCAAAGAAAATAATATCCTTCCATAGCGAACACGCCCCTTATTTTTATTATATTTGTTTATTTTACTAGTGACATCCTCCCCCACCTATAGAGGCGGGGGCTTCCCGCCACATTCGGCA
>CAMUAR010000073.1 GCA_947086895.1 uncultured Lachnospiraceae bacterium
TATAATTTTCAAAAATTACCTCTTGACAAAAGTCACTTCATAACGGAGGTGGTATTATGGCGACATATCGAAACGACCATATTCGAGACTTAAACTCCAAACTGCTGCTGGAATGTTTGATACAGCTTGGACCTGTCTCACGCGCCGCTCTTGCGAGACAGACGGGATTGACCAAAGCTACCGTCTCTGCGATTATCGCAAAACTTATTTCCGACGGGCTTGTTACAGAACTTGGCAGCGCGGACACCAGTTTTGGGCGCAAGCCGATTTTGCTGTCCTTTCAGCGTCAGGTCGGATTTTTTATCAGCATCGATCTTGGATCGGACTGTATTCGCGCGCTTGCTGCTGATTTCCTCGGTGATACGCTTCTGTTTAAAGAGCTGCTCACCCCACCTCCCCATCTGTTAATCTCGTCTCTCGCCGCCTTAATCTCCTCGATGCAGGAGGCTGTTTTTCAGACAAAACTCGGTCTGTGCGGCATTGCGCTCGGCATACATGGCATAACGTTTCAAAATCAAATTATATTTACTCCGCACTATGCAATGGATCCTCTTCCAATCGCCGAAGAATTAAGGCAGCACTTTCAAGTTCCGGTTCTTGTGGAAAATGAAGCGAACCTTGCAGTTCTTGGAGAATACGCTTTTCTTGCGGGCAGTCCAAAAAATATCGTTGATCTCAGCATCCATACTGGCGTCGGTGCTGGGCTTTTATTGGATGGAAAACTATATACGGGAAGTTCTGGCCGTGCGGGCGAATTCGGTCATACAATTATTTATCCTAATGGAAAGAAATGTGCTTGCGGCAGACGCGGATGTCTGGAACAATATCTTTCTCTTCCAGCACTTCTCTCCGACTACAAAAGCCGTTTTGACCATTTTGATATCGACTATCCGCAATTTTGTGATAATCTGCGCGCGCAAAAAAAAGAAGCTATTGATACGGTAGATGCCTATCTTTTTCATCTTGCTCTGTGTATCAATAATATTGTGCAAACATACAACCCGGAACTTATTATTATCACAGACAGCTTGTTGTCCGATTTCCCGTGGCTGTTAGAAAAACTTCACAGTTTATGCCACTATCCTTCAGACAACTTTGATATCCGCCTTTCAAAGCTCGGCCGCAGTTCAAGTCTTTACGGCGGAATCCATCAATGTTCTCTGTTTTTTTTAGGAATTGAAACTCTCTCCTTTTCTGGTTCTGCAGATATTCCATCTTAGTACAATTTCAGAATTATAATCAAACAAAGGGAGTCCCACGCGGACTCCCTTTTAAGATACAGCACACTGCACCTTACAGATCGCGGATGTACTCTACCGCCTGCTTTAAAATATGTATCTCTGCCTGCGGCATATCGCCACCATATTCCCCGTCAAGCGACCATGGCAATTCCCCCGCTGTTTTTAGCTTTACAGCACTTACATGAGAATACACAATATTGTCGCTGTTTAATTTCTTGTTCAGCAATTCGTTAATAATATCTGTAAGTTCAAGCAGATTGTGCGGTCTGCGAATCAGCACCATCTCAAATACTCCGTCGTCAAACTGCACGCCCTTGCCCATAATTCCCTTAAATCCGCCGACAGAATCCGAATTGGAAATCATACCGCAGATAAATTCTCCTTCTGCATGTTTCCAGACGCCTTGTTCTTTCTCCAGAACGGTTTTATTCTCCGCCGCAACAATGGATGGAATGGTCTCCGTTTTCGCTGAATCGCGGTCGGATTCTTCCAAAACAGTCTTTATCTTATTTAGATTTTCCTGTGATGCAGTAGCTTCTGTTTCCATGCTGTCCGCTTCTGCCAAAACTACTTCCACTCCGGTTTTATCTTCCTCCGATAATAAAACGATATGATCAAATCCCCCCAAGCTGTAGTTTGCTTGACCAATCACTTTTTCCACTATAATATCTGCCGATTCCTCGCGGTCGGATTCCACCAAGATTGTTTCCATCCCGGAATCGCTGGTTTCACTATCCGCTTCCACCAAAACAGTTTTTATATTATCCTCAATGATATCTTTTTTACATTCGCAATATTCCACCTCAAGCTGATAAGCTCTTACATTGGTTAAACTTTTTGCGCCGCTTAAAATATAGGCGGCTCTTCCAAGCACATTTTTCATATTTTGCGGCGTGTCGTAAGACACATCAGAAAATAAACCAAACGCCGCCGTGTATGTGAATGTACTTCCGTTAATTATCCCGACATCCGACGGCGCAGGTCCGCAAGTACCTGCAAGCCATGCTGCATCGATCAAATCTTTTGGTATTTTCAAACTATATCCAAAATCGTTTGTTGTTCCTGCCGGAATAAATCCGACTGGCACACGGCAGCCGGATTTCAGCACCCCGGAAACTACCTCGCTCAGCGTTCCATCGCCGCCGGAACACACAATCCGTTCCACAGTTCCTTCTGCGGCGTACCTCCTCGCAAACTCTGCGGCGTCCCCGCGCTTTTCTGTCGGCAGTACGACCGTCTCCCAGCCGCACTGTGAAAGTATAACAATAATATCCGACAATTTTGTGCTGATTCTCGCCTTACCTGCATTTGGGTTATAGATAAATAATAACCTTTTCTTCACTTCAATCCCCCCTCTTTTTTGCGTTTCCTGCCCGCGATCATCCCTCCGATTTTTCCGGTCTGCTTTGCTGACAAAGATCCCCATCCTTTTGTGATCACTTGGTCATAAAGCCCCAATTCCTTTGCCATCTCATACTTTACTTTCTCCTCCGGTGCAATTTTGCTGACATCAATTGGCAGTTTCTGTTTCATGGTATTCCTCGTTTCCAAAATTTCAGGCACTCTGCAATTATCCTTTTACAGTATGCCCCATAAGCCGCAATTTTACTCAACTATAATTTCCTTTTGGAGATAAAACGAGTAGATCACTGCCTCTTTTACTTTTTTCCCTGTAATTTCTGTTATCGCTCTCCGATATAGCTCAACCTGCTTTTGGTATCGTGATATCAATGTTTCTTCCGGCGCAACGGGAACATAGTCCGTCTTATAATCCAACAAAACAATCCCGTCCGCCTCCTCAAAAAAGACATCGATAATTCCCTGAATCAGCACTGGTTCACTGCTGTCAATCTCATATAAATCTCTGGCAGGAATCGAGAGTACAAATACTTGTTCCCTGTAAAGCTCGCCGCGCTTACTTGCAGCAATCATTCTTTTTGCAATTTCACTCTGATAAAACTTCTCCAGCTTCCCGACAGAAATCGCCTTTCGATCCTCCGGTTTTATCCGCCCCTTCTTTACAAGTTCATCAAGCTCTTTTTTTATCACAGCCGCCTTGATATCATTTGTCAGAGGCAGATATTCCAGCACACGGTGATACAAAGTTCCTCTGTCAGCGCCGCGCGCTACTTCGCCCGTCTTTAAAAACTCCGGCAGTGTTCCCTGCCATTCTTCCTCCGGCAGATTGCTTTCTGTTTTTTCGGTATCTTTTTCTTCCGGCTCCTGTCTGACCACTTCATCCAACCCGCGAAAAACCGGTATAATATATTCTTCCTCAAACGACCGTCTTTTCAATTCGGATACGCTTGTCTTTACAGGCAGCTGCCGCTCCGCTTCAAACGCATAATCAAATTGCAGATATTTTTTCAGCTCCTGCCATTTTAATGTATCAAATCCTTCTGGTTCAGCCTCCAAAAACTGAGTCCGATCAATAATTCTGCCGCACGTCTGTCTATTATTTTCCACCTGATTTTCTGAATCGCCATACCACACAGTACGTATCTGTGTGATATCTCCGATTGCCGGTCCGATAAAATCCAAGTAACAAGATGCCTGGCGCAATGTCATATAATACAATTTTTCTTCCTTTTTTGTCTGTCTTGCAAGCCACTTTTCCTGCTGCCTTTTCGCTCCCTTTACATACCCTGTCAAATAAAGCTTTTCTTTTGCCCGCGTCATCGCCACATAGAGCAGCCTTAACTCCTCGCCAAGCAGTTCCTGCGCAAGAATATCCTGAAGCACTTTCTTTTTTAACGTAGGCACAGTAGTGCGCTCTTCCTCATTGATATAATCAAGAGCAAGCCCTAATTCCGGGTGAAAAATAATTTTTTCCCTCGCATCGGAAAAATTAAATTTCTTTGTCAGCCCGCTTACAAACACAATCGGAAATTCCAGTCCCTTGCTCCGGTGGATGCTCATAATCCGCACAGCGTTATCATTCTCGCTGGCATCTGCGGCCTCGCCGTAATCAACTTCATACTGAATCAGCTTTTCCACATAGCGGATAAACTGAAACAGCCCGCGGTAAGAACTTTTTTCAAAAGCTGCCGCTTTTGCCGCAAACATAGCCAAATTATCACGACGCTGCCTTCCGGCAGGCATAGCTGCAACAAAACTATTATAACCTGTTTTTTCGTACAATTCAAAAAGCAGCTCCGGTACAGTTAAGATCCCACTGCGCGCCCGCAGATCACGAAATACCGAAAGAAATATTCCGATCTTTTCTCTGACCGTACCATCTCTGCCCTGAACAGAGTAATAAAGAATCGCTTCATACAGCAGTCTGCCAGGACATTCGATTCGAATTTTTGCGAGATCTCCTGTTCCAAGCCCTGCAAACGGGGACAACAGCACAGAGACAAGCGGTATATCTTGAAGCGGATTGTCCAGACAGCGCAGATAATTTAAAAGCCACTTAATTTCTGGAACATTAAAATATCCTTTTTGCGTGTCCGACACTACCGGCACGCCCTGAGCGGCAAGCACGTTTGCAAATACTTCCGACCATCCGCTCATCGTGCGCAGAAGTATTACAATATCCCGGTACTCGCACGGCGCCGCGCCTGTTTTCTTCTGGATTGTAAATTTCCCTGATACCAGTTCTTTAATTTTTCCCGCAAGAAGCAGCGCCTCCTGCTCCTTGACTGTAAATTCTCTATCATCGTCAGGAGTTTCTGCAAGGCTGTCTTCCTCCTCATCTTCTTCATCCAAATTAGTACTAGGCGCACATAAAAGAAGAAGTTCTGTAATATTGTCAATTGCCGCATTCTTTCTGGACGGATAGTCAGCACCTGTATAGAGTGCTGCCTGCGCATCATACTCAATCTGCCCAAGCTCGCTTCCCATAATCTTAAAAAACAATTCATTGATGCTGCTAAGAACTTCCTCGCGGCTGCGAAAATTTTTGTGCAGGTCAATTCTCTGGCGGTTTCCTTCCTCCTTGGAGTACGTATTATACTTTTCAAGAAACAATTCTGGTTTTGCCAGCCGGAACCGATAAATACTTTGCTTGACATCACCGACCATAAAAATATTCGGGGTTCCTTCCTCCTCGCGGGAAATACTGCGCAGAATGGTTTCCTGAACCTCGTTGCTGTCCTGGTATTCGTCGATCATAATTTCTTCGTACTGGCGTCGCAGTTCCAAAGCAGCCGTGCGCGCGCATGGTCTCCCGTCCTCATCCCGCTCCACCAGAATATTAAGTGCAAAATGTTCCACATCCGAAAAATCAAGCAGCCGTTTTTCCAGCTTTTTTTCCGCAAACAGCTCCCGGAATCTTAATGTCAGCCGGATTAAAGCTCCGGCTGGAGAAGCCGAAGCGCGCCAATCCTGTTCCATTTCCTTATAATCCTGAAAGAAAAAATCCTCTTTGATCCCTTTTATACAAGTTTTAATCTGTTCTCTAAGTGCTTTGACCTGCTCTTTTTTTTCGGGTGGACAGTCTGGCATGGATTTGCGTGACAGCGCCTTAAACTGAAAGTTTTCCAGGACTTTTGATATATCCTGATAGGTTTTGCATACACAAAGCTCCTCCAGACACTCCAAGTCTGACTCTAGCGCATCCCGATACGCATAAGGACCATCCGAACCACACAAAGAAACCGCCTGCTCTGCTACTTTTCTGCATCCTGATATGCTTTGAGCAAGTGTCTGCATCAGGTTTTTCATCCACCTGCTTTCCTCCATAGACGTGCAGGAAAACCCGGAGAGCATCTCGCCAAGCCAGCTTTCCGGCCATGGGCAGCTCGCCGCAAACCGGTCAAGGCGCAAAATATAATCCTCCAGCTTTATATCCTGATGTTTTCCGCCATAACATTGAGCAAAAGATAAAAAATCTGCCTTTTCCGCCTCATACTCCTCCTCAAGCACTTCTACTACAGTCTCATGCCGAAGCAAAGTCAATTCCTCTTCATCCGCAATACGAAATACTGGGTCAAGATCAATGTCATGAAAATAATTTTGAAGAACCGACAGACAAAAACTGTCGATTGTTGTGATTGGCGCGCTGTGCAAAAGCAGCGACTGGCGCTGTAAATGATCGTTTCCAGGCTGCGCTGCAAGTTTTTCCTCAATCGCTCTTCCCACACGCTCTCTCATCTCCGCTGCCGCCGCTCTTGTAAATGTCACCACCAAAAGGCGGTCGATATCGATCGGTTTTGCCGCGTCTGTGATCCGCTCGATTATGCGCTGCACAAGTGTCGCAGTCTTGCCGGAACCTGCCGCCGCGGACACTAGCATCTCTCTGCCTCTAAGTTCAATTACCTTTCTTTGTTCCTCGGTCCATGTCATCCCTTTGTCTTGGGATTTTTCAGTTTTCGCCGGATTTTTCTTTTTTTCAGGAGCATTTATTTCCAAATTATTGGCTCTCAGCTGCTTTTTCTCCGTTTTCGCTTGTTCCTTTTCTTTCTCTTCTAGTTTCGGACTTTTGATCTCCTCCCTGCTCATCTTTCGCCCCCCTCTCTCTGATCTTGTCCCAAAGCTCCTCCGAATCGATCTTTTCCAGTGTGCGGTACCGGTACCCCTCAATTTTTCGGTCAAATCCACATGCGTCATGGAAACTGCACCATGTACAGGCGTCCTCCGCTCCTCTGCGGTACGGCGCTGGGTCTACATCACCCTGCATAATCTTTTCTGCACTTCGATAAAGCCCTTCCCTCACACAATCCATCGCATCCTCAAAGCATGACGCATCCGCCGCCATAGAGCGCCCCGAAAGCTGCCCGCCCTTTAACGTCGCCGCCGGGATAACGTCCGATACAACCCCTGCCGCAAGACCGCCGGACGAGTCGTAAAACGCCCGGTCTTGATGCACCAAGGAATCGGTGTCTGAATTGACAAGCCCTTTCATCGCAAGCTTCTTTCTCAGTTCTTTCTCCACATCCTTGCCCTTGTTCACAACAGGGTCGTCAATGCGGTAATACAGCATTCCCGCGGGCTTTGCATTTTCAATTCCATGCTCTCTCGCCCACGTCAGCGCAGCGTCCATATAAACTGCCAGCTGCACCTGAAGCCCATAATACAACTTTTCCAAACTAAACTGTGTTATACCAGATTTATAATCGACAACGCGCAAGTACGTCCCCTGGTCATCCTCACACTTATCAATCCGGTCAATTCTTCCCTTTAAACTTAAATATCGATCTGCATGGATAAAACCATACTCAAACAATTCCGGCTCAAAATCCCCAGAACGAATCTGCGATTGTACGGTTGCCACGGTCCTTTTTAACATGCGCTCAATACGCACAAGCAGCCATGTATTGCGACTTGTGCTTGAAAAAATCCCATTTCCGTAATTGTTGACCGCCTCCTGAACTGCCTCCTTCAGCAGCCGCTCCATCTCCGGTTTAGGCACATCATGCCACCGGTAATTCTCCTCTTTCATCGAAGCAGAAAACCTCTGCAATGCTTCATGGTAGATCATTCCGATATCAGGCATACGCACTTCGTACTGCGCGCGCTCTTCAAGCTCAAGCCCATAACTTAAGAAGTGAGAAAACGCGCAGGCAGCATACTGCTCCAGACGTGTCACACTGCCGGAAAGCTGATCCCCGTAAAGTTTTCTCGCCTCCTGCGATGATAGCGGTTTCTCCGGCTTTTTATAAAATGCCGCCGCTGTGATTGTCTCCTTATTTAGCGGCATTGGCAGTTCCCCATGGAAATATGCGCGGTACAGCTCGGTAAAATATGCCGGTGCATTTTCAGGGTTGTCCAAATATTGCTGAATCCCCTGCAAAAACCACGAAAGCCCTGAGTCGGTGTTAAGGCAGCGCCCCATATCCTCCTCCGGTATTTCCACCGGATGCAGCCCGTCAAACAGTTTCATCACTTTGCCGAGCAGATAGGATGGGCGCATAGATTTGCCTGATACATCCATTCTGCGGTATGACAAAAACAGCTTGTCCGATGGTTTTGTCAAGCTCAAATAGAGATAGTACTCACTTAAAAATGTTGATTGTCTGCGGTTTGGCGCAAGTTCAATCCCTTCTACAGCAAACAAATCGCGATCTTGTTCCGACAAAACACCGCCGCCGGACACAGGTTTCGGCACAACTCCTTCATTCATCCCGACAAAAAACAAAACACGGACGTCGGAAAGTCTTGTGCGCTCCATATCGCCGACCACAACTTGATCAATGCCTGGAGGAACAAGCCCTACTTTTGCCTCCTGAAACCCCGTCTGCAAAAGTTCTCGAAACTCTTTTAAAGCAAGTTTTTCCTCCCCCAAAAGCCCCGCCATGCGGTCAAAAATTTCAAGCAAAATGCGCCAGAGCTGCTGGTATTCCCCCGCGCGCAAAGGTTCCGTCTGCATAAATGCTTCCGCCTGTTCTTCCAGATACTTTTCTGCCCCATGCGCTGCAAGAAGCCAGTACAGCGCTGTCAATTTCTCCGTTGTCGTGGATGTTCCCCGCATCACACAGTAAAACTCCGACAATTTTTCAACCAATTTTTTGCGCACTTCATTCAGATCCTCAATCGGGCAGGTATACTTTGTTCTCGGTTTGCGCGTCCACTCTTTTGTATAACCGGAATAGCGGCGTATTCCAAGCGCCAGTATATAATTTTCTGCCATATCACATTCTTCTTTTGTAAAACCGGACAGCGGAGATTTCATATAATGGAATACCGAATCATAAGAAAAATCTTGCAGAGCAATTTCCATGGCTGCATTGACAAATTCAACAACTGGATTGTCCATCAACTTTTTCTTTCGATCAATAAATCCCGGCAGTTTCGCGCGGGCAAGTTCCATTGTAAAACCATCCGCATAGCTGTCTAAATCTGCTGTGATCACAGCGATATCCCGGTATCGGTATCCTTGTTTTATCAGCTGATAGATCTTTGTCACAGTCCATGAAATTTCTTCCTGTATATTTTTATGTGTAAAAATATGGATGTCCTGTTGTTTTTTATGGTAGATCGAAATATTTGGCCGGAACAAGTGCGCTGCAAGAAATGCAAGACTTGGCGCTGCATTGTAGCGCCCGATTCCCAAAAGTACAACGGGCTTTTCAATCTCCTGCCCGCTTTTTGCGGCAATGGTGTCAATCCACTGCACCGTTTTCGAACTTAAGTAAAACAATTCATGTTCCTTTAACTTATGATATACAAGAGAAGGCGGAATGGTCACCGTCACATAGCACTCTTTGCAGCAGCGAAACAATTGTTCAATCAGTTTGTACTGGGACGGCGTAAATCCTGTATACCCGTCAAAACATATTGTACTTCCCGCTAACAGCTCGCTTTCTGGAATCCGGTCGCGCAAAAGATCAAGCACTCCCTCCGCCGTAATGTACCGATCTGCTAAAAAATCCTGAAACCCCTGATACAAAAGAGATAAATCGTTAAGTTTTTTGCTTAACGCTGGTTTTGCTCCTGCCGCGTCCCTCATTCGGCCAAGCTCTTCCTCACCGATTCCATACTGATAAAATTCAGAGATCACAGACTTGATTTCTGAAATAAATCCCGCTTTCTGCACGTTTCTTCCAAATATTTCTAGTTTCTCTGCGCATTGTATCGCAACTTTTTTCACGATCATGCTTTTCCCGGTATCTTCTAAGACAATCCGGTCATTATCGCCCGTCTGCTCAAAGATTCGGTATGCCAAACGAAGAAAGCTCAACACGTCAATATTCATAATGCCCGGCGTATCCGGCTGGAGCGTTACAAAGTCTTTCTGTGTCTGTAATGTAAATTGTTCTGGCACAAGAACAAAAAACCGCTCTTTCGGATTCTTTTTGGCTAACTTTAAAATTGTCTCGCACAAAAATCTTGATTTTCCTGCGCCGGAATCACCAAAAATATAATGTAATGCCATAGTTCCCCCTATCGTTTCCCCTTTTTCAAAGTTTGAAAATCTTTTGACAAGGTACGTTTCGCTCTATGCTTCTGGCTGCCCTGGGCTTAACTGGTCTAACACTGATTTATAAATCAAAATAATCCTCGCATCTACATAACAATATTTATTTGAGATATATTCACAAGTTTTTGCTAAAAAAGCTGCCAAAACAGAACCAACCGCGATAACTAAAATTTCGATTGCAGGCGTAAGCAGAAGAATTAAAAGTATTGTAAAAGTTGTTGCTCCAGCTGCAAGCGAATAGTGACGGCATATCCAAAATGCCTGAAGAATCGCGCTGTCAAGCCTTTTGCGCTTCTCCTGCAAAACATGCGCATCTTTATCTTTCAGCGCGGCATACATCTCCTCAAACACCATCTTGTTTTCCCGTGTGTTTTGATCCTGCTCCCCGTAAATATACTTGCAGTAACGTTCATAATTTCTACTGCCGAACTCCTTGCGCACCAATTGTTTAAACACATTACCCATAATTTCCTCTTCCTAAATGCATTTTTTCATAGTTTTTCACAGCAACATCCAAAATAACCAATGTAATTTTTTGAAATATTCACAAACTGTTCATATCTTCGCCATACTATTATAATATCTTTCGGCTATACTAATACCATCAAATAAATAAGCTTACAAGAATTTTTTCATAAATCAAGCCCGGTGGCTGCTCAGCATACTGCCGGGCTTCTCCTCTCTTCTTATTTTGTATATTATACGGCAAAAAATATGGATTTTCCATAATTTTTCCAAACCTTCGCATATTTATTCTTCCAGCAGCGCTTTCAAATCATTCACTTTTCCAGCGTAAGAAGCATCTTCCAACATTTCAAGCACCGGTTTACAAGGAAACAGTGCTTTGTAGGAATAATACCAGATACTGTAGAACAAGTCTTGTGAAAATGGTCCTTCCTCCTCAAGCTGAAAAAGCTCATCGTCATCGCACTCTTCAGGACATAAATACTCTTCCTCCAACATATCTGAAAAATTTGGAAACGGTTCCTCCGTTTCATCATCATCCAAGTCGCAAAAACATTCTGCCACCAAAATAAAAAAATCAATCAGTTTTTCTGCAAGCTCCTCGGCAATTTTGTTATTTTTCCTCTCCAAAACGGCATGTTCAAAAATACGAACCAGAAAAATTATTGTGTACGGCGTTGACGCCCAAAGCGTAGACTGGTGTTCAGTCTCTGAAGTAATGATTGAAAATGCTGTATTTACCGCTTTCCTGGACGACATCTTCCAAAGAATATCAAAATACTCAGGAAATTTTTCAGCTCTTCCATAAGCGGTGATCAGTCTGTGCCATGGAACCTCTTCCACCTTTAAATTTTTCATGTAAATCTCATTTTCATTCACTCCATCCTCCTCCTTTTTGTTCTTCGCGGTCTCTTTATTTTATACATGATTACAAAATTTTTAAACAGCAAATATCCAAAAATTCTCAATAGAAAAGCTGTCTGCTTTTGGCTGAGGCAAGAACATCTTTATATTTTGAAAAATATAATATAATACAAAAGATCAATCCCTCTGCAAATTGCGTATTGTTCACAAAAGATACGATATTCGAAAAACATAATAAAATATAGAAATTACAAATTGATTTCTTAATTTTATAAAAGATACTATCAATTATATCATATTACTTTCTACTTTCAACTACTTTCCTTTTTTCTTCGCATTCTTTCATAATTATTAAATATGAATTTTTTTCGTTTTCAACCTTTTTTCCTTACAAAAATCAATAATTTTATAAAGTTTCCACTTATATATTACAAGTCTTATCTATTTATGGCAGTATGTTCATAGGATAATTTATTGAAAAAATCGGATATACAAATTGACTTTTTCTTTCTTCTGCTATAAAATTTATATAAAAAAGTGCGCATTTTTGAAAAGTTTTATTTTTTGCTGCTGCTTAAGGAGACGATCATGCCAAATACTTTCCCAATGTTACAGCCGCTGGTATGTTTTGATGTACAAAATTATCAAGAATTTTTGGGTTCTGTTCCTTCTTTATTTTCAACGTATGAATTTGATACAATGTCTTATATAACACACGTCCGATTTATTCCAAATGGATGTATTGATCTGCTTATACCAATTTCCAGATCACAGATAGACAGAACTGATAAAGATTATTCAAACAACCAAGCTCTTATTCTTGTCGGAGCTGCAGATACCCTGACCAAAATAATTCTCCCTGAAAATACCCACTATTTCTGTATTCGCTTTGCGCCCGGCGTTTTTTACTGGAATCGGCGAACGCTTCCCGCTGAACTTTTCAAAAAAATTCTATACTGCGAAAATTCCAAAGACTATTCGCCGATTATGCCGAAAAATCTTGCGCGTTTTGAATCCATCGAAAAGCGCACGGCTTATTGGATGGATAATGTACTTCCATGCCTGAAAAAAACATACCTGACGCCGGCTGTCGTCCAAATGATTCATGATATTGTAGAAACCTTTGGCTCTATTCGCATAGAAGAACTATCAGACAAACTTTCATACTCCGTCAGACATACAAACCGGCTGTTTCTCAATGCGCTCGGCTACGGTCCAAAAACATTCTGCAAGTATGTGCGGATTCAAAACGTACTTTTTGAGATAAAAAAAATGCCCAGCCGGGGCAGCAAATCGTTTCTTCAAAAAGTCTGCTACTCCGACCAGGCACATTTTCAGCGTGAATTTAAAGAATTTACAGGAATCACGCCAAGGCAGTATATTCAATTACTGCGCTAAATTTTCCTCGTATTCCTCCAATCGTTTTTTTGCTGTATCAACCGTCTCTGCATCCGCCGCAAATAAGCTGGTTCCGTTAATTTCAACCGCAAATTCCTGAGAGTTTCCCGCCAGTGCAAGATATCTTATCGAATGAAGCAAAGTTTGTTTTTCTTCATCCTCAAAAAATTGAAGTTCCAATGCAGCATCCTCCATAACAACTTCATCCTCGCTTAACGGGCGCGTTATCTTCATGCCAATCAATTCCTGATAAAGATCTCGAATCACCTCTCCTTCTTCCGTGTCAAGTTCCCTGCCATTTACAAAAAAGTGTTCTGTTGTATCGGACTGCTCGGAATCCGAAGTTTCTTCTTTATGAACAATTCCAATGAAATTTGTTTTGTTATCGTATGTTATTTCCAGTCCGCCGACAATTTTTATATTTACCATCTGTGTATACTTATTGACCGCCTGAAATGTATCCAGCGACAATAATGCCTCCGCGGATTCTTTCTCCATCAAAAAGATCTGATTGGAACCTTCCAGATTTACATAGTAGCCTGTTTCTTCTAAATCCATACTGCCAAAATAAACGGTAAATTCCTGCTGCACTTCTTCATTTTTATACCATACTGTCAGCGCATCTTTTGGATTTTTCAGACCATACTTTTCTTTATCCTCCGCATGATAACTGACAAAACTTCCAAGATCCATGCTTGTATAATTTTTCATTATTTCTGAAAAGTTTTGTATATCAACCAAAACTGGTTCGCGGTATGTCCCATATAAGTAAAGCAGGTACAGTGCCATCGCCGTCAAATCGCGCTTATCATCGCTCTCAGCAATTGTGAACTCTGGAAATCGCTCTCCTGACACTTTTAAACCGTTTGCAGTATCGGCGGAAAAGACTGGCACAGTATCCAAAAGCACAAGATTTTCTTCCTTTATACCAAATACTTCCTGCACTTGTTCTGAGATAAGATAAACATCCTGACTTCCCTTAAGACATGCGTAATACCCTCCGCCGATCCCGGACTTATCTCCAATACAGATCACATCCTCCACACCGTCCGCTTTCTGGATACCAACGCTTACATCCGGTGCGTCAAGCCCGTATTCCGAAAGATTCTCGGCCTGCTTTTGCACAAGACGTTTTGCCTGAAATTCAGCGATGGAATCTAACATTTTTTCCACTGCGGAAGAATCCAGCGGAAATTCATTATCCTCTGCCACCTCCCAAGCGTTTTCATCGCGCCTTAAGGTAACTTCATAATCCCCGGACCGCAGGTTAAGGGCTAAAACTGCATCGGACTCAAGCGAGTACAGCACAATTTCCGGCTCTTCGATATTTTCCTTTTCTTCCTCTTTTTCCTTCCACCTCGAAGCTGCCATATAACCGACCACAAGAATGACAAGCGCCGCTGTCATAGCGAGCAGCGTAATAAGATTCTTTTTTTTCTTTTTCGAACTTTGCATTTATTTTTTGCGCCTCCTTGCCACAACATAGATACCAACGCCAATCACAGCAAGAGGTAAAATCACCGCGACAAAAACTGCAATCCGGTTTGCGTCCGCCGAGGACATTGTAACCATATCTTCCGAAAGACTCATCGCTGGCACGCTCACAGAGGAATTCTCCTGCTCTGTAAAACTGCTGATTGTATTGATAATCAGATCGCCGTTTCCGTAAGACTCGCTGCCTACCAAAGCGTCCGCCAAAAAATCTCTTGCAGAATAAACTGCAATTTTTGTTTCTTTCTCACCTACTGTTTCATACAGTGCAAGCCCGACATAGAATGGACCTTCCAAATCTCCTTCTTTCTTTTCAAGAGTTTCAGCAGTAAGCTGCTTTAAATAGGAATCTTCCGAGGTATATAAAATTTTTGTTACAGAAATCGTATCGCGCATATCATCCAGCAGAGTAATTCCCGACGACCACTGGGCAAGAACGTACTTTTTCCCGCGGACACTGTCGCTGATCTCGCTGCTGTATACGGTCGGCAGAATGGAATAAGGCATCTGGAATGCATAATGTTTTGAGTCTTTCTCAATAACAACGCCCTCATGCACCAAAAGACCATAATATTGAAGCAATGTATTAAAATTCGTCAGTCCCGGCGTCTGGTAATCAAGTATAAAAATTGCATAATTTCCTTGCTTCAGCCATTCTAACACAAGCTCTGTTTCCTCTTTTGTATAGTCTGTCTGCGGCTGGTTGATCAACAAAATATCGCAGTCCTGCGGAATTTCTGACTGTGTAATCAACTGAATTTCATTGACCGTAGCATTCGCATTCTCAAGCAAAGCTTGCAGCGACGCGCCCAAAGCAGCCTCTCCATGTCCTGTCGGCTGATAAATTACCGGCAATTCTTCATTTGTCACATATTGAATCGCCGCATCCAGTTTTCCTTCTAAGTCAATTCCTGTTGTGTCAAAACCATAAGTACTATAATTAAATTCTCTTACCATAATATCTGAATATCCAACATATTTCGCTCTGCCATTGGATTCATTCACCACCAAAAAGCTGTGCTGTGTTATCTCATCATCCACATACTGAGCTGCAAATTTCGGGTAGAGAATTGGATCTTTATACGCGAGCTTTATCTTGCTGTTGTAATCATCATATTTTGAAAATATTTTATCAAACTGCGTGATTTCCTCACCGCTGATTTCAAGACAATAGATTGTAATATCATCGGAAATTCCTTTGAGCAGTTCAATTGTTTCATCGTGAAGGCTGTACTTGCTGTCTGCCGTCAAATCACTTTGTATATCAAGCTTTGTCGCAATCATATTGACAACAAGAACAAGAGCGACTGCAATCACAGACAATACCGTAGCATAAGCGCCTCCGCGAAACTTTCTTGTTGTAAACGACGCTTTTACCCCCGCGCCGAATTTCTTTTTCTCCTTCTTCTGATCCATATAAAACCTCATTCCTTCTGTTTCCTATAAAATTTGTCAAGCCCATCTTCTCTTTTTTACAACTTGAACAGTGAGAAATACAAATAATACACAGTAACTTAAGTAATAGATGATTGCCGCAACATCAAACTCTCCATAGACAAATGTTGTAAACCGATCTGCAATAGAAAACCAGCTGAACACATGGATCAGCGCGCCGTCAAACACTTCTGGTTTCGCCTGATAAAAAATAAACAATACCAGTTCCGCAAGTACGCCGGCTGTTATGCTGACTGTTACATTCCGCATAATCAGATAACTCAACCACGCAAACAAAAGAAGGATAACCGCAAACAATCCCCATGCAAGTTTTCCGTCCTGCGGAAGCATCTCCGCAATCTGAGTGCAGAACACAGAGACAATCACAATCACAAAAGTCATAATCGCAGCGAACGCCTGACTTTCTGTTAAGGATGAAATAAACAAGCCAATCGCCATGTAAGCTGCACCCATCAGAAAAAATGCAAAAATCGCTGCATAGCACATTTTATAATTCACTGTTCCATACCGCGATAAAATCAGCGGATAAAAACAGGCAACTACCATAATAATTCCAAACATCGTCAGAACGGATAAATATTTTCCTACAATAATTTTAGGAACAGAAATAGGGCTTGTATAGAGCAGCTGATCTGTTTTCTGTCTGCCCTCCTCCGCCATAATCCGCATGGTCAGCATCGGTACAAGCAAAATAAGAAACGTGCTGACGCCGTACAGCGCATAGCCGATGTTTGCAAGCCCTCCATATAAGTTCTGCCCGTAAAAATAAAGACCGAGCAGAGCAAGGAAAAATCCCAAAAATAAATATCCGACAATCGATGTAAAATAAGTCCGCATTTCTTTTTTATAAATTGCAAACATAATAAACTCCTCGTATAATAAGTTTGTAAGCAAGAAAAATAGCTTACAGACTTATTCTT
>CAMUAR010000074.1 GCA_947086895.1 uncultured Lachnospiraceae bacterium
AGATCTAGGGTTTATAGGTATCCCTTGAACAACCTAAATACATTATACAAGGAGAAGCTTATGACAGAAAAAGAACGTGTTCGAGCATTTGACCGTGAACTATCTCAAGCGGATGATTACCGTATTTTAACACCCAAAATAATGTGTTGGTGTATGGGAACAATAGGATGTATTACGATGGCGTTTCCAGCAGCCAATATAAAAGATACAGCTGTATTTTTTATTTTTCCTTTTTTGTTTTTGGGAATGGCAGTGATTTTTCGGATGCAGTTATACGTTTATATTAATAATTATGTAAAAATTGAACCCGTTTTAATGTATATGCCAGTAGATAAAACGGTATTCCGCCGTGTGCGTTGCGAATATCTTCGGCACTATCTGTTAAAATTAGGATTTGTTATATTTGTTATACAGCAATGCGGAGCTTTTTATAAAAAAAGCTGGTCTGTGTGGAATTTATTTTATCCCGCTGTGGTAATTGTAGTTTTATATTTTATTGGATTGGCTTATATTCAAGTATTTTCTGTAAGAAATATAACCGTATTGCAGGGGCTTGCAATGCTTGCAGCAGTGATTATAATTTTATTGGGGCTGATTTTTTTGTATCCATTTTCTTTCGATGCAGAACCAAATCCAAATTGGGACGGTTATGTATATCTTTATGCAAGCGCTCCATTGCGGTGGGAAGGAAACGAGGCAGTTCTTATGAGTATGGGGCTGGATATTACGGCAGATTCTGAAGAGTATCAAAAAATGACAGAGATATTGGATAAATATTCCTATCATCGTGGAATAAGGTCTATTTTTAATAAAGTAATAATACAAAAAAAACGGGACAGTCATAAACATGAGGATGGCTGGTGCGATATTTATTTAAGTTTAAATCATTCGGTTCATATAAACTGTGACGGCGGAATCTGGGTTGATGGAAAGCTGTATGTGGTGTATGGTGGAGAAGGAAAAGCGATAAAGTTGATTGGCGAGCTGCTTGAACTAATGAGAAATTGCCCGGATACAGAGATCAGGAAGTATTAGGTAAATCGCTTGTTGGAAAGGCAGCAGAATTATAGCTGTATTATCTCAAATAATTGATCTGTGTTGTGTGCAGGCAGTTGTCTGGTAAACGATCAAAAATTTTTTATATTTTCAGGCACGGGAAATCCGTGCCTTTTAAAATTTGTTTGTGCTGCAGTGAATTTTTTGAAATCTGCTTGCAGAAGCTTAATCAAACAAGATCGATTTTGCAGATCAGCGTAATGTTTGTTTTGGATAATAAAAAAGTAATGAAGTAAGCTGATTCATTACAGCCCAAATCATTACTATAATCAAGGAAAAAAAGAACAAATCCATTTTAAATTGCATCATGATTGTACCACTTGATTAGAATCTTGTCAATGGATTTGAAGAAAGTTACAAATATTTGCATCGCTGGAATACAACAGCTGATTTTTATATTTCCTAATAATAGAATGGTAAATTAAAATAAACGAATTTTATAATCTAAATAATACATAAAATATTATTTTAAATATTATTTATCTAAAAATAAAATTTCTGAAAAATAAATTCTAATCTTTTTCTTTTTATTCGCCGTCAGATTCGCCGTCAAAATCTTTAAAGATGCGCACAATTTGTGAATGTGTTTGCCTTTCTTTTTTATGCGCAGATCAACGCTGGTACGGCACAATATAAATCAGAGTATTAACACAATTATAATCATATAAATTCAGCACACTTTAATTCTTTTTATTCCTTGTATTCGCCGTCAAATTCGCCGTCAGAAAAAATCAGAAATCCTTGAGATCGAAGTATTTTAATGTTTCTTGTAATGAATCAGCTTACTTCATTACACTTTTCGGAGGTGTGATGGCATGGGAGCAGAGCTGTTTAAACATAATAAAATAGCTTATAAAGCAGTGACTGACATGCTGGAAACAACGGGAAAAGCGGCTGTGATTCATCCGACAGGAACAGGAAAATCTTTTATTGCATTTCAATTGTGTGAAGATCATCCAGAGCAAAAGTTTTGCTGGCTGTCGCCGTCGGAATATATTTTTCGGACGCAGGCAGAGAACTGGAAGCAGTCCTCCGATAAAGGAAATTTGCAAATAAAAAAGCTTGGCTGGCAGGAGACATTTCCGAATATTGATTTTTTTACGTATGCAAAATTAGCGCGCATGGATGTGGAAGCTCTTGTACAAATAAATCCACATTATATTATTCTTGATGAATTTCACCGCTGTGGAGCAGCTGGGTGGGGAGGCGGAGTAGAACGATTGCAAAAGATATACCCAAAAGCAAAAATTTTGGGGTTATCTGCAACAAATATTCGCTATCTGGATAATCAGAGAGATATGGCATGGGAGTTATTTGATGGAAATATTGCGTCAGAATTAACACTTGGAGAAGCGATTGCAAGGGATATTCTTCCAATGCCAAAGTATGTACTTTCCATCTATTCTTATGAAAAAGAGTGGAAGAAGTATAAAGAGAAAGTGCAGCGGGCAAAAAACAAAGCAGTGCATGATACAGCGGAAAAACAGCTGGATGCATTGCGCAGAGCCTTAGACAAGGCGGATAATCTGGATACTGTATTTGAAAAACATATCACACCGTTTGGAAAATATATTGTATTTTGCGCCAGCTATGATCATTTAAATGAAATGAAAGAACTTGCGTCAGAATGGTTTGCAAAAGTGGATTCTGCGCCTCGCATGTACACAGCTTATTCCGATGATCCTGGTACAGCCTGGCAATTTGAAGCATTTCAAGCAGATCAAAGCCGCCATTTAAAGCTTTTATATTGTATTGATATGTTGAATGAAGGCGTTCATATCAAAGATATTGACGGAGTAATTTTACTGCGGCCGACAGTTTCTCCCATTATTTATAAACAGCAGATTGGCAGAGCGCTTGCAGCAGGCGGAAAAAAGATGCCGGTAATTTTTGATATTGTAATGAATATTGAGAATCTTTACAGTATCGGGGTAATTGAGGAAGAATTGAAAAAAGCAGTTCTTTTTTACCGGGCGGCAGACAGGGAACAAGAGATTATATATGAACATTTTCAGGTGATTGATGAAGTGAAGGACTGCCGGCTGTTGTTTCGACAGTTAAATGAAACGCTGGGAGCTTCCTGGGATGCAATGTATGCGATGGCGGAACAATATTTTAAAGTGTACGGAAATCTTGATGTACCCAAAAGATACCGGACACCAGACGGGTATTCTCTTGGAATGTGGCTTGCCACACAGAAAAAAGTATATGCAGGAAAAGCAGCCGGAAATCTAAGCATAATTCAGATAAAGAAACTGGAGAAGATTGGTATAAGATGGCAGGGGGCAAGAGAACTTGTATGGGAAAAGCATTATGCTCAGGCCATGAAATATTATAAAAAATATGGAAATCTGCTGGTTTGGGAAAAAGAAAAGAAAGAAAACAAAATTGGTGAAAAGACAGGGAATAATATAGTACACGAAAAAGAACAAGATATTATCTCGCATCATTCAGAAAATAAAAACAATAATCAAAATATTGAACTAGCCCGATGGCTGACAAGACTGAGAAAAGAGCGAGAAAAGGGAAGCAGCTTATTGACAGAAGAACGGATTGCCGCGCTGGATGCGATTGGAATGGTCTGGAATACCACATATTTTCGATGGGAACGGTACTTTAAAGCGGCGGAACAATATTCTAAGGAATACGGCAATTTGGATGTGCCATCCTACTATGTGGATAAAAGTGGGCTGCGGCTTGGAAAATGGATTGCAGTACAGCGAAAACAATATAAAGCTCAAAAGCAGACAGAAAATTTAGAATCAGTACAAAAAGAAAATAATTATAATTTAGAAAAGCGATTAAATAACGAAGAAAAATTATCAGAACAGAAAATAAGTAATCATAGTTTAGAGAATTTATCCGGCGGGGAGAACAAGTTATCAAAGAGAAAAATAGATAAAAATAACTTGACCAGCCAGCAGATTGCCCGTCTTACTACGCTCGGTATAAATTGGGATGGGAAAAATAATGCAACATGGGACAAATTGTATGATGCTGCCTGTGAATACTACAAAAAAAATGGCAGTCTCAATGTTTCAGCAACCTATGTGACAGAGGATGGATGTCATCTTGGCCGGTGGGTTCGAAGGCAGAGAGATGCATACCAAAGTTCTAATCTTTCTGAGGCAAAGATTCAAAAATTAGAGAAGATTGGGATGATTTGGGAGGGAAATTATTCTTGGGAAAGAAAGTTTCAGCTTGCAAAAAGATATTATCAGGAACATGGAAATCTTGAGATGCCCGGAGATTATGTAATAGAAGGTGTTTGGCTTGCCCGCTGGCTCTGGGAACAAAAGAGAAAAATGCAGAATAAGATAATTTCCGAGAATGAAATACAGATACAAGATAACGTAAAAAACAAAGTTATTGATTTGAAATCTGCTGATATTGACGGAAAAGATCGTATAGAAAAAGCAGAAGGCAATGCGGAATCTGATCAAATAAAAAAGAAAGAAAAACAGGCTGCTCAAGATTTGGGAAACTACAAAAGAAAGACAGAAAGGCGGCTTACTGTAGATCAGATAGCGAAACTGCAGTCCATCGGTATTGAGTCTGGAATTTCAAAGGCGGAACTTATATGGCAGGAGCGATATGCCGAGGCAAAGAAATTTTATGAAGAACATGGAAGTTTATCGATTCCAAAACGCTATATAGGAAATACTGGAAAAAATCTTGGTCTGTGGCTTCAGCGGCAGCGGGCGGGGTACAGAGGCGGATGTTTATCAAACTGGCAGATTGCCTGCCTGGATGGGCTTGGTATGGTCTGGGAGCCAGAGACAGCTTGGTCTGCCGGATTGCATTATGCACAAAATTATTATCAGGAACAGGGGCATTTGGCAGTTCCTTATAATTATGTAAGTAAGGACGGCTATCGTCTTGGGAAATGGATTTCGAATCAGCGGCAGGCTTATCACCAAAAAAATGGAAAAAGGTTGGAGGAAGGACAAGTCCGTCAATTAGAAAAAATTGGGATGATCTGGAGTGCAAAACCTGGGCGGGCAAAAAAAGAGAAAAAATAAATAAAATAAGACCGATCAACGGCAGAATGTGAGGAAAGATATTGGATATACAGCCATTTCAAGAAAGAGTGTGGCTCGCTTCTCCAACAATGCACGGGGAAGAACAGAGTTATGTAAAAGAAGCTTTTGATACAAATTGGGTTTCGACAGCAGGAAAAAATATTGAACAGCTGGAAAAAGCTGTGTGTGAACAGGTCGGCTGCCATTATGCTGTGGCGCTTGCTTCTGGCACAGCAGCACTGCATTTGGCAGTAAAATTAGCTGGAATTATTCCAGGGGATAAAGTATTTTGTTCGGATTTAACATTTGCCGCAACGGTAAATCCAGTGATTTATGAGAAGGGTGAACCAGTCTTTATTGACTCAGAGCGCGATACCTGGAATATGAATCCATTGGCATTAAAACAGGCATTTGAACGATATCCTGAAACGAAGGCTGTTATTGTGGCAAATCTTTATGGGACACCTGCTAAGCTGAAAGAAATTCGTACAATATGCGATGAGAATCATGCTGTTTTAATTGAGGATGCGGCGGAGTCTCTCGGTGCTGTTTATCATAAACAGCAGACTGGTACATTTGGCACATACAATGCGATTTCTTTTAATGGAAATAAAATTGTGACATGCAGCGGCGGCGGAATGCTGCTGACAAACGAGGATACGGCGGCAGAACAAGTCCGAAAGTGGTCCACACAGAGCAGGGAGGCGGCACCATGGTACCAGCATAAGGAAACAGGTTACAATTATCGGATGAGCAATATTGTAGCGGGTATTGGAAGAGGTCAGATGCTGCATTTAGAGGAACATGTAAAAAGAAAACGAGAAATTTATTTTCGCTACAAAGAAGGTTTTGCTGGGCTTCCAATTACAATGAATCCATACATAGAAGAAGAGATGCAGCCAAATTTCTGGTTGTCGTGTATGTTGATTGAAAAAAGTGCAATGTGCAAGCAGGTGCGCAGCGATACCGAGGCACTCTATGTAAATGAATCTGGAAAAAGCTGTCCGACGCAGATTCTTGAAACTTTGGCGAAATACAATGCGGAAGGACGACCGATATGGAAACCAATGCACTTGCAGCCAACCTATCATGGAAATATATTTGTGACAGAAAAAACAGAGAAAAAAATGGCTGGCAGCAGAGAAAACGATTGTATCAGCAATTTAGACAGTGATGTCGGAGCAGATCTTTTTGCGAGGGGATTGTGTCTGCCAAGCGATATTAAGATGACAAGAGAGCAACAGGATAAAATAATTCAGATTGTTTGGGGATGTTTTGAAGGATAGTGGAAAAAACATATAATTTGAGTTTGAAAATAGTTTGACAAGTAATTTTATATTGTGAAAAGTGGCAGGTTTGCTTACAAAACAGTATAAAAATAGATTGTTTAGAGAGCAGGTTATAGGGAAGAGAAAAGCTCTGCATGAAACAAGAATTGATTGGTTGCCGAAAAAAATTATTTTCAAATGGAGATATATAATTTCAAAAGTTCGTAATTTGGAGGTTTATGAAATGAACTATAAGCATAAACCATATGGTCCTTATGAGCGATTTTTTAAACGCCCTCTGGATGTTTTATTTGGTTTTACTGTGGTTATTGGTTTCTTATGGCTGTATTTGCTTGTGGCAGTTTTGGTTCGTATTAAACTTGGAAGTCCAATTTTATTTATGCAGGAGCGTCCAGGAAGGGAAGGAAAAGTATTTAAACTTTATAAATTCCGTTCTATGTCGAACGCAAAAGATAAGAATGGGAATCTTTTGCCAGACAAGGATAGACTCACAGAATTTGGAAAGATGCTTCGGTCAACATCACTGGATGAACTTCCTGAAATTTTTAATATTATCAAAGGTGATATGTCAGTGATTGGTCCACGTCCTCTTGCAGTTCAATATTTGCCATATTATTCGGAGGAAGAAATGCACAGGCATGATGTCCGCCCCGGATTGAGTGGTCTTGCGCAGGTAAATGGACGGAATTCAATATGTTGGGAAGAAAAATTTAAATTTGATATAAAGTATGTTAATAAAGTTACTTTTTTGATGGATGTAAAAATTTTTTTATCGACTATAAAAACGGTGTTAAAACAGCAGGATATTGGAGTTCGTGGAGTGGACAGTTTGATAGATTTTGATGTTTACAGACAAAAACAGTTAGAACATGGCGGACCAGAAAAATAAAATTTTTAATCTTGCAGATTACAGAGCTGCTTGCGCAGCGGAATGAGTGAAAAAATGAATTTATATGGCGACAATGTTGTTTTGCGGGCAATTACACAAGAAGATAGCATTCTGCTTTTCAATATGATAAATGATCCTGATTTGGAGCAGATGTTAGGCGGAAGTTCTTATCCTGTTTCCATGGAAAAACAAGTGGAGTGGATTCAAAGCCAAGAAGAAAAAAAGAATATTCTCAGATGTATTATAGCAAAAAAAGAGTCAGAAAAGCAGGGGGTTGGAACGATTATTTTAAGCGATATTGACAGAAAAAACGGCACTGCTCAAATTCATATTAAAATGGACAAAGTTCTGGGACAGAGAAAGGGGTATGGAACAGATGCTTTAAAAACAATTGTGCAGTATGCATTTAATGAAATGCGGCTGAATTGTATTTATGCGGATGTGCTGGAATATAATGTTCCTTCACAAAAATTATTTGAAAAATGCAGTTTTACAAAAGATGGCGTTCTGCGGTCAAGAATTTATAAAAATGGAGGATATCGAAATATAATTTCATATTCCCTATTAAAAAAGGATGTAAGCTATGCTGAATGAAATTGGCAGTGAATTTTGGGAGGTTTCGCCTGTAAAGTCAGATAAAAGATATTTTTTATCAGGTCGTACAGCATTAGAATATATTATTCGTGATATTAAGAAAAACAGCAATATTGATTCTGTTCTTTTGCCAAGTTATTGCTGTCATACTATGATCGAGCCATTTTGTCGGCATAAAATTGCAGTAAGGTTTTACAGCGTATATTTTGACGATATAACTGGAATTTGCTTGAAGATACCAGACAGAAAAGAAAATGAAATTTTTTATTATATGACTTATTTTGGATATCAGAGGATAAGTGGACTTGATATGAAAAAAATTAGAAAAAATCATAATATAGTGATTGAGGATAAAACGCATTCTTGGCTGTCAGGTTTAAACAGACAGAATTATGATTATAGTTTTGCAAGTTTTCGAAAATGGTCTGGTTTTGATGGTATTGCGGAAGCGGAAAAACTGGTCGGAGTTTTTACTAATTTTCCTTGTAAAACGCATAAAAAATATTGTAAGTTAAGAAAAAAAGCATTTTTATTAAAAAATCAGTTTATTTCCAGAGGATATGGACAGAAAGAAGAATTTCTTTCTCTTTATAATGAAGCAGAGAAACTTTTAGAAACCGATTATATGGGATATCAGCCATTGCATGATACAATGGAAGCTTTTCTTAATTTAGATCTTGGATTCCTTGCAGAAAAGCGAAAACAGAATGCACGGATACTAATTCAGGGATTAAAAGAAATACCAGAAATAAAACTTCTTTTTGACAAAGTTGAGGATCAGGATGTACCGCTTTTTGTCCCAATTATGATAAAGGATAAAAGAGACGACCTGCGAAAATATCTTATTGATCGTAAGGTATATTGTCCGGTACACTGGCCCCTTTCTGATTTTCACGGCAAATTGAACGAACCAGAAAAGATTTTATATGAGCAGGAACTTTCTCTAATTTGTGATCAGAGATATGGCAAAGAGGAAATGGAGCGAGTTGTGGATTTGATTTATCAGTATTTTAAATAGGTATGGTAGTGTTGATGTATCTGTGATATGCACAGGTGCAGCAATGAAATAAGAGGAAGTTTGAAAAAAACGTTCAAATTTTTTATTGATGCAGTATCGCAGACAGATCTGCGGTACATACGGGGATAAAAATGGAAAACATTACAGAAATCAGTGTAAATAAACAAGAACAGTGGAATGCTGTCGTTCGATCTTTTTCTAATTATGAAGTTTTTTATTTAAACGAGTATGTTACAGCATTTATGCGTGAAAATAAGAAAAACGGAATTCCAGTTCTTTTGTATTATAGAAATGGAAATGATAAAGCGATCAATGTGATATTCAAAAGGGATTTGTCAAAAGATAAAAAATGGGAGGGAAAAATTGATGCTGGAAAATATTTTGATTTAATTTCCCCTTATGGATATGGCGGCTTTTTAGGAACTATAACAGATTTTGAAACTTTAAATAAAATTTATGATAATTATTGCAAAAAACACGGTTATATTTGTGAATTTGTCCGGTTTCGGTTGTTTGAAAGTTATAATCAATATTACGATGGGAAAGCAGAAACAAAAATGCATAATGTAATACGTTCACTTGATATTCCATTGGAAAAAATGTGGATGGAATTTAAACCGAAAGTACGGAAAAATGTAAAACATGCAAATAAAAACGGTTTGAAAATTTTAATTGAAAATACAAACGAACATTTGAAAGAATTTATTGATATTTATTATTCTACAATGGATCGAAGCTCTGCGGAAAACGAGTATTATTTTTCAAGAGAATTTTTTGAATATCTCTTGAAAATGCCAGATAATATTATGTATTTTTATGTTTTGTTTGAGAACAACATAATATCGGCAGAACTTGTTATTTTTGGAGGGGAAAATTGTTATTCCTATCTTGGAGGAACATTAAAAGAGTATTTTGATTTAAGACCAAATGATTTTTTAAAATATGAAATTATCAAATGGGCGCAAGGCAGAGGATTAAAGAATTTTGTTTTGGGCGGCGGTTACCGGGAGGATGATGGGATTTTTCAATATAAGTCATGTCTGGCGCCAAATGGAATTGTTGATTTTTATGTTGGAAAAAAGATATTTGATGAGTATACATATCAACAATTAGTAAATTTAAGGGCAAAAGAAAATCCACGTTGTAAGGAATCAGAATATTTTCCAAAATATCGGGATTGATTTGAGGGCGTTATTATGAACATACTATTTTTAACATTGAATGTTTTTGAAAATATTGAAATGCATAATATCTATTCTGATTTAATGAAGGAATTTGCGGAACAGGGGCATCGACCTTATATTGTTACTCCAAGAGAAAGAAAAATGGGAGAACAGACAGAATTAGTGAAGTTTGCATTATACAGCATTTTAAAAGTTCGAATTGGGAATATAAATAATGTATCGTTTTTAGAGAAAGGAATTTCGACAATAACATTGAGCAGATATTTTTATCGCGCAGTGAAACGATATCTTGGCGGTATAACGTTTGATTTAATTTTGTATTCCACGCCTCCAATTACTCTTGCTGATCCAATAAAAAAGTTAAAAAAATACTTTAATTGTAAAACTTACTTAATGTTGAAAGATATTTTTCCACAGAATGCAGTTGACTTAAAATTATTTTCTAAGAAAAGTCTAATTTATCGATATTTTCGAAATGTTGAAAAGAAATTATATGCGGTATCGGATTATATTGGGTGTATGTCTCAAGCAAATGTGGATTATATATTAAAACATAATCCAGAACTTAATTCAAAAATTGTAGAAATTTGCCCGAACAGTATTAAAGTTATAGATATGCGTATTGAAACAGAAGAGCGCAATGAAATACGAAAGAAATATGGATTGCCGTTGGATAAAAAAATTTTTATTTACGGTGGAAACTTGGGCAGACCGCAGGGAATCCCATTTTTGATCCAATGTCTAAACTCACAGAAAGATAACCACAATACATTCTTTTTTGTTGTGGGAGATGGCACAGAGTTTGGAAAATTAGAAGAATTTTTTCAGAGAGTACATCCAAAAAATATGAAATTGATGAAACGCTTACCAAAGGCGGATTATGATTGTATAGTAGCCGCCTGTGATATTGGGATGATTTTTTTAGATCACCATTTTACAATTCCAAATTTTCCAAGCCGGTTGCTTGCTTATATGCAGGCAGGAGTGCCTGTGCTGGCCTGCACCGACCAGAATACAGATATTGGAAAAGTGATTGTAGAGGGGGGATTTGGATGGTGGTGTGAAAGCAATCATGTTTCAAAGTTTAATAAAATAGTTCAGCAAATTTTAACACAAGATTTAAAAAGGCTAAAACAAAATGCATTTGAACAATTAGCAAAGCATTATGATGTAAAAGAGAGTTGCCAGACGATTTTAAAGAAGATGGAGCATACTTAAAATGAAAAAAATAATGAATGTAATTATTTATTATGATAATTACGATGAAGTGTACAAATATATGAAAGAAGTTAATTCTATAGCGCTTGGTCTGGTAGATATTGTTTTAGTTGTAAACAAAGATACTTATTGCCAGGCTCCTAAAATTGTCGAGTTTTGGCGTCAGCAAGAATATGACAATTTAAAAGTTTTTAATTTTACTGAGAACGTGGGATATTTAAATGCTCTGCTTAACACCATTCAAATGATAGATCTAAATAATTATAAATACTTCATTCTGTCCAACACGGATATTCAATATGTATCGAAAGATTTTTTTCAAAAACTAATGGAAAAAAGTTATATAGAGAATATTGGATGCATTGCGCCGAGCGTCTATGCAGTGAACAGCAATAGTTACAGCAATCCGCATTATAAACAACGGATACCATTACAAAAAATTAACAGGTTAATTTGGATATTTTCCCATCCAAAATGTGCGCAGTTTTATCTATGGCTTTCTGGAAAGAAATCTTCCAATATAAAAAAGAAAGAGGAACCTTCTTGTTATGTTTATTCTCCTAACGGCTGTTATATGATTTTTTCACAAGAATTTATCAAAAAGATTTATGGGTATAAGTACGGTGTAAAAATGTATAGTGAAGAATCATGTATTGGAGAGTTATTGGTAAGGTCACAGAAAAAGTGCTTTTATGATAATTCTATTAAAGTCAATCATGTTGAAAGCACTGTGACAGGGAAAATAAATAAAAAGTTAAAATACCACTATTTTGCAGAATCATTAAAATATATAAAAGATGAGTTTTATACATAACAGCAGGGGTTTTTAGGAAATGCAGACGTATATTATAATAACTTTATTTGGAGTAATATTATTAGGATTTCAAAAGAAATATAGGATAAAAGGAATCAATATAAATTATTTTTTATTAATATCAGAATTGATTCTCTTAGTTTTTACGGTGAATAATCCTGATTACCAGACTTATAAAGTAGCTTATACACAAGGGATGGGACCATTTTATGAAACAGGGATTCTTATTGTTTCTGATTTATTAAGGAAAGTGGGGATTGTTCAATATTCTTCATTTTTGTTTCTTGTTTTTGGGCTTATTTTACTGACATTTCAAATTTGGGGGAAAGAAATAAAACACATTAATTATGTAATATTTTTATATTCTTTATTTATTATGTATTATGACTGTATTCAGATAAGAAATACAATTGCGGTATTTTTAATTTTGATTGCGTTATATCTAAGCGCGTTCGACAGAAAAATATTGGGGATAATATTTTGTATTATCGCAGTTTTTTTTCATAGATTTGCAATTTTAATGGGAATGATTGTTTTATATACTGTAATTATAAAGCCAAATAAAAAATATAAGATTCAAAGAAATGAAATTCTTTTTATTACAATTGCCGGCTGTGCAATATCTATTTTGGGAATGCCTATTATATTATTTGTCTCGGAGAAAATATCTTTGGTTGCAAGACTTAAGTTTTATATTAGCTCCACTTTAAGCATTGATTCCTTTATTATTTGGGCAGGACCTGCAATAGTTTATTTGATTATAATGTGGTATTTGGGAATAAGAAAAATAAATAAAGAGGATTCTGGAATTTCTATACAAAAAAGAAAATTGATCAATATACTTTTTCGATATTCTTTATTTAGCGTTGCCACAAGCGGATTTTTATTATATTTAAACGAATTTAATCGGTTGTACCGAATGTTTTATCTTGTGCTATTTTTGCTGTTTGGAATAATTGAAACAGAGCTTTCAAGAAAAAATAGATGGTTATTGTTTTGTATGATGTCAGCAGTAAATATTGTATTTATGGGTGTAGCGATGCTAAGAGGAATTAATTTTGATTTATTCTGGTAAATAAATTTTATTATACAAAAGTAAATATACATTTTAATTTTTGAAAGTGGGCTATGCTGTAGATAAGAAACTGATCAATTATATAAGGGTTGTTCTGCTATGAATAAAAGTAATCTTATCAAGAGGAATCTGAGATATCAGTTAGTATATCGAATATTAACCGTAATTACTCCGTTGTTGACTTCTCCTTATTTATCACGAGTACTTGGCGTGGAAAATTTGGGGGTATTTTCTGCAACTTATGCTTATGCAAGCTATTTTGTGTTGATCGCTATGCTCGGAGTGGAATATTACGGCAACAGGGCAGTTGCTCTGTGCGACTCTCAAGAAATAAGGGCAAGAAAATTTTGGGAAATATACAATATTCAATTTTTGGCGTCCATAATTTCAATTACGATTTATTTAACCACAATTCTTTTTGCTTCTCCAGAACGAAGGCTGATATCACTTTGCCAGGGAATATGGATTGTGTCATCAGGCTTGGATATTAATTGGTATTTTTTTGGCACACAGCAGTTTAAATTGACGGTGTCGCGAAATATTTTTATCAAAGCGGTTACAATTGCCTTTATCTTTATTATTGTGCGGGACAAAGGCGATTTGATTGGATATATTTTAGTTATGTCGCTTGGTATGCTGATCAGCCAAGCAATGATGTGGTACTTTTTATTTCGGCAGATAGGATTCAAAGCTATAAAAATCAAAGAAAGCAAAAGTCATGCAATTCCAATGATAAAGCTTTTTATTCCGGCGATTGGCATGAGCGTATTCCAGATTATGGATAAGACAATGGTTGATTTATTCAGTGATAAAGTAAACAGCGGATGTTATTATAACGCGGATCGTCTGGTCAATATTCCTCTTGGGGTGATCAGTGCAATGAGTACAGTTATGCTTCCAAAAGTGACTAGAGAATTTCGCTCAAATACAAGAGAAAAGGTAAGAGAATTATTAGCAAAGTCTTTAGAATTGACCATTTCTTTGGCTTGTGCTATTGGATTTGGGCTTGGGGCAATTTCTTTTGAATTTGTTCCGCTTTTCTTTGGTGCTGGCTATGAATTATGTATTCCTTTGATTTTAGGTTTTATTCCGGTAGTGATTCTGAAATCTATGGAAGAATTTGTGCGGTCTCAATATTTAATTCCAACGGGAAAAGATGATATTTACATAAAAGCTGTTTTTACTGCGGCATTTGTTAATTTGCTGGCGAATTACTTTCTTATTTCAAAGTATGGTGCGTTTGGAGCTGTGTTAGGAACAATTATTGCGGAAATCATAGTGTTAATTGTACAAATCAACAGTGTAAAAACAGAGATTAATTTTAAAAAATTGTTTTTTGGTCATGGATTTTATTTTATTGCAGGGATAATTATGTTTTTTATTGTTCGATGTTTGTCCTGTATTTTTGAACAAGATCGTATAATTACTGTTTTTTTTCTGGTTTTTGCAGGGATGTTTGTCTATTTGCTGCTGTCTCAGATTTATGCTTTGGCAAATAAAAACAGTATTTATCATTCTTATATTTTTAAAATTTGGAACAGAGGGAAAAGAAACTAAACTATTTTAAAAGGAGGAAAAAATGTTTGATTTTAAGGGAAAAACATTATTGATTACCGGAGGAACCGGAAGTTTTGGCAATGCGGTTTTAAATCGTTTTTTAAAAACAGAGATTGGAGAAATTCGTATTTTCTCCCGCGATGAGAAGAAGCAGGATGATATGCGTCATGAATATCAAGCAAAGTACCCGGAAATGGCAGACCGCATTAAATTTTATATTGGAGATGTCAGGGAGCTGAGTTCTATGAGGGCGGCAATGCATCATGTAGATTATATTTTTCATGCCGCAGCATTGAAACAAGTACCTTCCTGTGAATTTTTTCCGATGGAAGCAGTTAAAACAAATGTAATTGGTACGGATAATGTTCTGACCGCAGCGATAGAGGAGGGAGTAAAATCGATTATATGTCTTTCAACGGACAAAGCTGCTTATCCAGTAAATGCAATGGGCGTGACAAAAGCGTTAGAAGAGAGGATTGCAGTTGCCAGATCCCGCTCTTTTGAACCGCATGGAACAAGGGTATGCTGTACTCGTTACGGCAATGTTATGTGTTCGCGCGGTTCTGTAATTCCGCTGTGGATTGATCAGATACGCAGCGGACAAGCAGTTACCATTACCGATCCTGAAATGACACGTTTTATTATGTCTTTGGAGGAAGCTGTTGAGCTGGTTTTGTTTGCGTTTGAACATGGGGAAAACGGGGATATTCTTGTTCAGAAAGCGCCAGCTTGCACGATTCAAACCCAAGCGGAAGCAGTTTGCGAATTATTTGGCGGAGATAAAGAGAAAATGAAAGTGATCGGAATTCGCCACGGTGAAAAGATGTACGAGACGCTTTTGACAAATGAGGAGTGTGCAAAGGCAGTTGATCTGGGGGATTTTTACCGCGTCCCTGCGGATAATCGAAGTTTAAATTATGATAAGTATTTCTGCGAGGGAAATACAAAGAGAAATACGATGGAGGAATTTAACAGCAACAATGCAGTGTTATTGAATGTGGAGCAAGTGAAAGAAAGACTGTTAAATCTTTCCTATATCCAAGAAGAACTGAAAAAGGACAATAAATAAAACGAATATACGACGAAATACTGCGGTTTTATGTTTCTAAAATTTCAGTACATGGAAAATTGTTGAGAAAATTTTTATAGGTACAGCTGTAGAAATATGGCTCTGTAAACGATAGGAAATAAAAAAGAATCGTCACTTTAGATTTTATAAGAAGTAATTATTACAAGTTATAAAAAACGTCAAAACGTGCGAAAAATTGGGATTTTTTAAAACGAGGGTTGACAAGTATGACAGGAAAAAAGACAATCTTACAGACAGACAGACAGACAGACAGACAGACAGACAGACAGACAGACAGACAG
>CAMUAR010000075.1 GCA_947086895.1 uncultured Lachnospiraceae bacterium
CGCAATTCATCCCCCACTTTAGAAGTGGGGGACTTCTTGCTGGAAAAGGTTAAAAGAAGACGGCGTTATGGTGGTGAATATGAATATGCGCGGTGAAAAAGAGGGAAATATCAACCAAAGGCTCGCGGATACAATCAGCGAGGTGTTCAGCGAAGTTTATACGGTTGATGTTGTAAATTCCACCAACCGCGAGCTGTTTGCCTCGAACTCGCCCTCTGTGCGAAAAGTTATGGAAGAGAATATTCAAAAACAAAAAAGCTTGCCCACAGGTTCTGATCTTGCCCGTATGATGGAATATGTATCCGCCAATCTATCCGCCTACAAGCCGCACGGCTACCGAATGACGGATGATAAAGCACCGGTAGAACTTCTTGGTATGCAGGTAATTGATGCGCTGATTGAAGAGGAAGTAGACTATTATAAAAAGATTTATGATCAAGAAGGGCTTCGCGGGCTGATCGATAAATTATTTTAATTTATAAAATATTTTATTTCTATTTTTTATTATTTATAATGATAGAAGCAAAAATATATATTATGGAAACTGCCGGTTTTATAATCTGAATCCCCTTATCGAAAGTAAATGGGATAAAATTATAAAACCGGCAGTTTCCTTCTGGCAAAAACAGTTTTCAAACACACGGAAAACTTAAGATTCTTCAAATCTTTTTCAATGGATTTTCAAATCCCTTTCAATGAAAATGGGACTTATTCTTTCGGTATTTCAGACAGCCCCTAATTGTAACTGGCATTGTTCTTTCTATCCGCAAATCTGGGAATCTGGTTTTCGTGTTACGGCAAAATATGATCCGTGCTGCTTTCACAGATTTCTTTCCAGGCGCGCAGAATCTCTCCTACACTCCATGCCTGTGTATAACATCCGCGGCTGTCGCATGCAAAATCCCCGTCGAAAATTTCTGCGATCCCGCCAAGACAGCCGTCCGCCATAGTATCCATAAAACACAAGCACATTTGTTTTGCGCTGTCTGCGCCAAACACTTTAAGCCATGCGGTCAAAAATGCACCTGACAAATACCCCCATGCAGTTCCCATATGGTACGCGGTATCCCGGTCAATCAATCTTCCAATATACTTTCCACGATAGCCTTTCTCACCTTTTGCAAGACTGCGTATCCCGTAAGGGGTATAGAGCTTCTCGTACACTGTGCGGACAATGGATTCTTCTTTTTCCTTAGACAGCATAGTAAACGGCAGTGAAACTGCATAAATCTGGTTTGGGCGCAGGCTGTCGTCCGCATGTCCCTGCGCGTCGATCACATCATAGAGGTATCCCTTTTCTTTATTCCAAAATACAGAGCAAAAAGATTTTTTTACGCGCTCCGCCAGCTCTTTATATTCCTGCGCATCAGGATAGCTCTGATTTTTATATTGTGCGTCTTTGTCTCCAAAAAATCTTTCGGTCAGCACTTCCATACAGCGCAGGGCATTGTACCAGAGCGCATTGATCTCGACTGCTTTCCCATGCCGCGGAGTTATCACTAGTTTTCCGACGCGCACATCCATCCAAGTAAGCTGATCCAGATCGCTTCCTCCGGCAATCAGCCCATCCTCCTTCATACCGATTCCAAAACGCGCGGTTCCATTGTGATAATTGTGAAAAATTTCTACAAGAGCAGGATATATTTTTTCTTTTATAAATACTTCTTCCTCGGATAAATTATTTTTATGATCCGCTGTTTGTTTTATAAAATTTTCGGTACTCTCGCTGCGGTAACATGCCAGACCTGTCGTATATTTTAAGTACTCAAACACTGCATAAAAATACCAGAGCGATGCATCGATTGTATTATACATCGGTTCTTCGGCAGCGCTGTTTGGGAATACGTTCGGCAGCATTCCCTGACTTACGTACATAGCAAAAGATTCCAATACCTCTCTCGCTTCTTCAAAACGCCCGGTCGCCAGCGTCAGCCCGGTAAACGCAATCATTGTGTCCCGTCCCCAGTCCGCAAACCATGGAAAACCTGCAAGTACTGTCATTTTCTTTGTCGATTCCCGCATTGCCAGAAAATGGTCGGCGGAAAGCACAAGCCTCCCGGCAAATTCATCTTCCATTCCAGCTTGATTAAGAAGCTGTTTTGCGCGCGTTATATTATCTGAGAAAATCTTTCCAACCCGGTTCAGACAAGAATTTGTGCTAAATTCTCTTTCCATACTGCCCAAATTTTCCCGATTTAAAATAAAATCTGGCTGCTTTTTTTGACTTGCATTATTAAAATTTATCTTTGCTTTTTCTTCTTGTTCAAACTCTGTGTAATTTTGTCCAGCCTGCGCCAATCCTTCTTCTTTTGTTATAAGTTCACACAACATTCCAACTGTTTTTTGCTCCCCTGGCGCAAGAGCAATTCGCACCTCATAAGGTGTATAATGACAATCTACCCCTGTAAAACCATTTACTGCATCAGTATAATACAGCTCATTTTCCTCATACACATAATCTGGCGTTGCCATTGAAGTTGGTCTTAAACTTCTGTTATAATATTCGCCCTCAGAACACCAAAAGCAAATCTTTTGTTCTGGTGCTTGTTCTGGTGTCAGGCAGAGCAGCCCATCTTTCTGTGAAAGCTCCATTTGAAACTTTAACGCTGACTTTTCCTGAACTGCACCGAACGGGCGGTAATTAAACAGCGGCGTCACACACAGCACAGCCTTACGGCTGCTGTTATTTACAATTTCATACTTTACCGCAGCCGTATTTTTCCCATATTCCATGGCAATGCTTTTTTTCACTGTGATCCCATCTGTCTGATAACAATATTCCGGCACAATATCATAAGAAAAACTGGTAAGATACCGGAATCCTTCTCTTTTCTTTCCGGGATATTCCTGCGTCGCAAAATCCCGGCAAATCTCGTTTGTATCGCCTGTGGAAACTTCCGGCGGCAATTCTCCCTCCGCTGTCATCCGCTCTAAAATATCTGCGGCGGCAGTTTCCTGAAATGTTTCCGCTCCTCTTTCAATACGCAATTCTTCGTGTGTTTTTGCAAGCACAAGCACCCTGTCCACCGGCGGGTGAAGCGAAGCAATTAAATACGCGCTGAAAACTCGGTTGCTGTCGCCGCTGATTGTGCTGTTTGCATAGCCGCCAATCCCATTTGTCAACAGCCATTCTCTTTTTGTTCCCTCCAAAAAATCCCGAAATGCATTCCGTCCAAATCGATATTTTATTCTGTTCTCCGACATAACTTCCTCATTTCTGCGCTGCTTTTTATAGATTTCAAGTTTGCGGATGCAGCGCAGACACAAACTTGTAAGTGAGAGATTTTTCTTCTGTTTTCTTCCTTCTATGATAATAATTTTTTATATTTTAATTATAACAATATTACAAGGTTTTTAAAAGACTATCGTTCATTGTACATGAAATTTGCAGTTTTAATTACACACAATCTGTATGTATCCAGCCAACGCAGGACAAACAAAAATTTATAAATTTGTAAATTCAGTTACATAGCTGTCTTATACAAGAATCCATCGCAACCTTTAAATCCCTTGACAAAACATTTTAAAACGTTATCTCTTTTCGGGCGTGTCTGAAAACTTCATGTCGTTACAGTTTTTCCATATCTTTCTTTTTTCTCCTGTTCTGGCAAGTTGACGAATTGATTGGAATTTTCAAACACATTCCAGCGAAAAATTTAATATCCTTGAGCTTCTTTTAATAAATCCTCCAATTCTTTTATGCTGAATTTATATTTTTTATTGCAGAACTGGCATCCTGCTTCCACTTCTTCTCCATCATCAATCATCGCTTTTAATTCTTTTTTTCCTGTACTGATCAATGCCCGGCTCACGCGCTCTCGATTGCAATCGCAGCAAAATCCCACAGGCATCTTTTCATTGATTTCCAGCTCCATGCCACTGAGCAGTTCTTCCAAAATCTGTTCTGGCGTCATATCCTGATCAAGCATCGCTGTGACAGGCGGAATTACAGCAAGCCTTTTTTCTAACTCTTCAATAACAGATTCGTCTGTCATTGGCATAAGCTGAATAATAAAACCTCCTGCGCGGCGCACCGTATTGTTGTGATTCATCAGAACGCCGAGCGCAACTGAGGATGGAACTTGCTCTGAAACGGCAAAATAGTAGGTTAAATCTTCTGCAACTTCCCCGGAGACAAGCTCAATCTGACCGACATAAGGTTCTTTTAATCCCATATCTCTAACCACACGAAGCGTACCGCGCCCGACCGCTCCGCCCACATCAAGTTTTCCCTTTGCGGTTGCAGGCAGCATTACCCCTGGCTCATATACATATCCTTTTACCTTGGCATGTACATTTGCGGTTACCAGCATTCCCCGCATCGGTCCATCGCCGGACATTCGAAGTGTTAAAAGATCATTTTCTCCCTTCATCATACTGCCCATCATTGCCCCAGCAGTCATCAGCCTGCCCAGCGCAGCTGTCGCCACGGGACTTGTTCCATGCGCCTGCCTTGCAAATTCTACCGTTTCTCTTGTCGTAGCAGCAAATGCGCGAATCTGTCTGTTTGCCGCCACTGCACGAATCAAATAATCACTTGACATAAAGCTTTCCTTTCTGATGTTTTTCTCTCGCAATAAAATAAATGCGCTCGGTTTTTGCTGTCACAGGTTCTTTTGTACATGCTTTATACATTGTTATAAATTCCATTCCTGCCTGTTCAAGAAGCTCTGCAATTTCTTCCTCTGGATAGGCGCGCTGCAAATGCGTTTCTGTAATTCGCTCAAACAGCGGCGGCAGCTCGTCCTCATCTTCCGCAAACTCAACACGATTAAAAATTGTAATATCGTACTGATTTATACCCGTTTTTTCATCGTAGGCATTCTCCCAAATCAAGCTGCAGTCCTCACGGTTCTCAGCAATCGTGGTATCCCCGACAACATCGCGGTATTTGTGTACTGTATTCATATCAAAAATAAAAATGCCTCCGGGGTCAAGATAATTATTGACCAATCGGAATACTTGAAGCAGCTCTTCTTTTGAAGTAAGATAATTTATACTGTCACACAAGCTGACAACCGCCGCCACTGTGCCATACAATTCAAATTCCCGCATATCCTGATTTAAATATAAAATGTCAGAGCATTCTTTCTCCGGTTCGCACCAGCTTTCCTCTTGCTCCTGCCTTCTGGCAATTTCCAGCATATCTTCCGACAAATCAATTCCAATCATATTGTAACCTGCATCCCGAAGCCGCCTTGTAATATTTCCGGTTCCACATCCAAGTTCACAGACCAGTCCGCTCTCCACACCGTATTCGCGCAGCAGCCCAATCAAGTATTCCGCCCATTCCTGGTATGGAACATTATCCATAAACGTATCATAAACAGCAGCAAATCCAGTATAAGCTTCCATAAAACTTATATAATCCAATGATATCAGAATTTGATTGGATTTTCTCCTCTCTTCCAAATCTTATTGAATAAGTTCATCTTTACTCAATATATTCACTTATATATTGCAACCCTGCATCTACATATTTCCATAATAAAAGGTGTATGCTTTTTATACATGATTCTCTTTACGAAAGAAAAAATTCAACTTTTTCTTTCAAACAACTAATTTTATTATGTATTTTATTTTAAATGAAATATTACTTTAAAACTATAATTTAATTATAAAAAATAAATATTCTCTACAATTAAATTTTAATATTTTTTATAGTACTAATCAGTGAAAAGAATGTTCTGTTAAAATCTCTTTTTTTGTAGTATGATAACAGCAGCGATCACGGCAACTTGCTGAAACCATCCTTTACCTTTTATTTTCCAATAATAGATCACAGCTCTCAGAAACACAGATTTGATTTTTGCGTTTTACAGCAAACATCAAGATAACATTTTTCATTTGTTTTGGAAAGGTATTTTTATGCATCGAAAAAAAATTTTTTACTTTGGCTCCTTCTTTGTTGTTCTCTGTATTTTATGTATCGTTCTGCTGCCGTATTTTCCTCAGATCCGCAATAAATTTCTTATGTCTTTTCTTTCCCCGGAGGCATATATGGCAATTCTTGAAAAAGAACATATCGAATCGCGCTCTAAAGAATGGGAACAAGCTGCAAAAAACGCATCCCGACAGCTTGCTCAATCTTCTGTCAGCTCTGTCTCGCTTGAAGCAGAAATAAACAGCCTTGTAGCGAATATTTTTCAGGACAAGATCCCGTTTTCTTTTGCTTCTCTTGATTTTTGCTGGGATTCTTTTGATTCCTCTTCATTATTACAAACTGTTTTCTGTGCAAATAATCAAAAACTTCGTATGCTTGAACTGACCCGCAACCGCAAGGAACAAACCATTCTTATGGCATGCCCTGAACTTTCTGACTCTGCAATCGCATTTTCCACAGATTCTAAAGATCCGCTCGTTCAGCTTCTCTGCCATCTTTACAATATTTTCGATGCGTTTTTTCAATCGGTTTCCAACGCGGTAGCCAGTTCGCCCTACCAATATCTTCTTCCATTTTTGGATGTACTGCAAAAGGCAGACCTTGAAAAAAATTATCCTTTAATTCTTGATGGAAAAACTATAAAAACTACAAAAATGCAGGCATTTCTTTCTCTTGATACTATGCTTTTTACCGCCTCAGAACAACTGAAAAAAATGCAGAACAGTCAAAAATTTTCTGATCCAGTGTTTGCATGTTACAATTTTTTTATCTTTTTGCTTAAGGAAGCTGCATCCCGCTATCCCGCGGACCTTTCCATTACCGCTTACGCAGATTGTAATGGAACGATCCTGAACCATGAATTGAAATTGCTAAACGGCGATCAATTACTTTTCTCTCTATCCGGCTTGCTTTTTACAGATCAAACATCAAACCATTCCGGCACGGTATCTGTCACAATACCAAAGAAAGATTCCCAAGATCATTCCGAAACCCAAATTTTGTTTGAGATCGAACAGCTTGGCTTTGATGCGGCAACCGGCTACCCAACTGGAAAAATCTCATTTACTATCCCGCAGCAGCCTTTGCTTTACTGGCAAATCTTCCTCACAACCCAAGACGGTCTGCCTGTCGTCCGGCTTCATATTCGAGCTGCTGGAATCACTGCTGTATCCATCGCACTCTTCCCGGCAGAAAAAAAGCCGGAAGGAAATATCCCGCCGTCCTACCGCAAAACCTACCAGGCATCCGAATGGCGCCATGCTTTCGAAGAACTGGATTTTGAAGCGTTCTCAGACCGTTTTTATAAGGAGTTTGGAATACGTCTTCCTCCTGCCCATTCTTTTTAGAGTTTTTTCATTTTTTCTTCCTTTTCTTCGCCTGTCCTATATGGTACACTTGTATTTATATACAAGCACTTCCCATAAGGGAAGAATCCACAAAGCTTATCAGAAAGGATGTTGATTTTATGATAACACTAAAGGATGCCGATGCCAAGGAAAAAGAAACTGTATTGGATGATGATGCATCCATTTACCAGAGAAGGGAAAAAAAGACTGAGCGCCAGAAATTCAGCGAGATGAAAACTCCGCATGATAAACTGAATTACTTCCGCATGTATTATCTGAGAGGAACGCTTGCAGCAATTGTAGTAGCTGGGCTTTTGATTTATCTGGTTTACACAATCTTGTCCCCGAAAGACCATTTCCTTCTGCGGGTTGCTTTTATCGACTATCTATTTGACACTCAACAAACTGACCAGATGGCTGCTGAATTTATCGACGCTGCTGATATCACGCTGAACGACCATGAATTAATCAGCTTTGACGGGACATCCTATCAAGTGTCCGGCGGCGACTATAACGCTGCTACTGTGTTCGCCACTCATGTTATGGCAAAAGAAATCGATATGATAATTGCGCCGGAAAGCGTCTTTACTTCTTATGCGTTTAACGGTACGCTGTACTCACTGACAGAACTTTTGCCAAGCGATCTGTACGCGGCGTTGTCCGAGAATTTTTTTCTCTCCCAAATACGGCAGGAAAATGAAACCCTAGAAAACGCAACCGGAGATAAATTCGTGCTTGGAATCTATCTTGATGAAACACCATTCTGGGATAAATTCAATTCCTATACTCTGCTGAAAGAGCGCCCGGTAATCGGAATTATCGGCAATGCGCAAAACAAAGATATGGCAATTCGACTGCTTCGCTATCTTTTTGATATTCCGGCATTGCAGTAAAGCATTTTTATTTCCAATAAACGCTTTACCTGTAATATTAATTTTACGTGGGAATAAATTTCCTTGCCGCGGAATGATTTCATCACATAAAAGGCTTAAAAACTGTATCTCGCTGAACGGACGTGTTTGAAAAATCGGATCGATTGGCTCGTCAATCTGCCAAAACAAAATAGAAATTAATTGTTTTTGTTTCTGTGGAATCAATTTGACGTTGTTTTATACAATTTTTATTTTTCAAACACGCCCGGAACAAATCAAGCCTTCGCTGTAATATATCCTTGTGCTTTTAAAAGCTCCGCAATCAGTACTGCGCCGCCGGCTGCACCGCGCTTTGTATTGTGAGATAAACCAACAAACTTATAATCATACACGATATCCTCCCGCAGTCTTCCAGCAAACACACCCATACCTTTTTGAGAATCACGGTCGAGTTTTGCCTGCGGGCGGTTATCCTCTTCAAAATATGTGATAAACTGCTCTGGCGCGCTTGGCAGATTAAGCTCCTGAGGCAGACCCTTAAATTCTTTCCAGGCCTTTAAGATCTGTTCCTTGGTCGGCTTTTTCCCAAACTTTACAAACACCGCAGCAGTATGCCCGTCTGATACCGGCACGCGCAGACACTGACAAGCGATCACTGGATACTGCGCTTTCACAATTTTTCCATCCTCGACATGCCCCATAATACGAAGCGGTTCCTGCTCGCTTTTCTCCTCCTCGCCGCCGATATATGGAATCACATTATCCACCATCTCCGGCCAATCCTGAAATGTTTTCCCAGCGCCTGAAATTGCCTGATAGGTTGTTGCAATAACTTCCTTCGGTTCATATTCTTTTAATGCCATCAGCATCGGCGTATAGCTCTGAATCGAGCAATTCGGCTTTACAACAATAAAACCTTTTGTTGTTCCAAGACGCTTTTTCTGTGTTTCAAGCAGTGCGAGATGTTCTGGATTCAGCTCCGGCACTACCATCGGCACGTCCTCTGTCCAGCGGTGCGCGCTGTTGTTGGATACAACCGGAGTTTCCGTTTTTGCATAAGCTTCCTCAATCGCCTTGATCTCTTCCTTTGTCATATCGACAGCGCTAAATACAAAATCTACCGTGGAAGCAACCTCCTCCACTTCGGAAACATTCTTTACAATAAGATGCTTAACCGCTTCCGGCATCGGGCTTGTCATTTTCCAGCGTTCACCGACCGCTTCTTCATAAGTTTTTCCGGCGCTTCTCGCGCTTGCTGCCACTGTGACAACCTCAAACCAAGGATGATTTTCAAGCAGTGAAATAAATCTCTGCCCCACCATACCTGTAGCTCCCAAAATACCCACCTTTAATTTACTCATAAAAATCCTCCATTTCTGCGCTGCTCTTTTCACACAAAGAACGTTATGTGAAACTGTAGACCTACAAATTGTAATGTAAAAAACTTATTTTTCACACAAATCTTTTTTCCATGCAAAATATTACCAGCCATCTGTACTATACTGTCTTTTATTCTCACAGCACACAGATCTTAGAAAACAGGACGAAACATAAGCCCTTCTTGTCGCTTTGTATTTCTCACACGGACATTTGTCTTTGCATTGAATAATATTATACTGATTTTTTATAAAAAATCAATGACTTTTTCTATCTTCTGCTATTTTTGTGCAGAATGCCAAAAAATGATTTATTGGTTCCTGCTTTTTTACAGGATCTGATGTTTCTCTGCCAATTCTGCCATCTGATCCAAAAGTCCTCCAAGTTCCTGCATTGTTGATATCTGATTCGCCGCCTGGCGCATCCTTGCAGAATAAGGATATCCTGTCATATACCAAGATATGTGCTTTCTCATCTCACGTACCGCCGTATATTCTCCTTTGTACTCCACTTCCTTCTTCGCATGACGCATAATAATTTGAATCACTTCGGAAAGCGGCGGATTGGGTAAAAGTTTTCCCGTCTCTAAATATTCTTCGATCTGTGCAAAAAACCACGGTCTGCCCTGAACGCTTCTCGCAATCATAACACCGTCGCAGCCAGTTTCCTGACGCATTCTCAGCACATCTTCAGGCGTTTTTACATCTCCGTTTCCAATGACCGGAATGCAGACTGCCTCCTTTACCTTCCGTATTATATTCCAGTCTGCGCTTCCGCTGTAATACTGTTCTCTCGTTCGTCCATGCACTGCGATCGCTGCAGCTCCTGCCTGTTCTGCGACCTTTGCAATCTCAACGGCAGTTTCTTCTTCCTCGAAAAAACCCTTTCGGATTTTTACTGTAACTGGCTTTTTTATCGCTCCTGCCACAGCTTTTACAATCTTTTCTACAAGATGCGGTTCCTTCATCAGTGCGGAACCTTCGCCGTTATTGACAATTTTGGGCATTGGACATCCCATATTGATATCCAGAATATCAAATGGCATCTCCTCTATCTGTTTTGCTATATCTGCCATAATCTGAGGTTCTCTGCCAAACAGCTGCAGCGCAGCTGGTCTTTCCTGCTCGCTGGTGCAAAGCAGCATCTTTGTATTTTTATTATGATATAATATACCTTTCGCGCTCACCATTTCCGTACAGACCAAATCCGCACCATACTCTTTACATAAAAGGCGGAACGGCAGATCTGTTACTCCCGCCATTGGACCAAGCGCAAGTGATCCCGCAATATGCACATTTCCAATATCAAATCCTTTTTCCATCTTTTTCATAAAATAAAATTCCTTCGGCTGCAGTAGGCTTATCCTACCATTTTACAATGCAATGTTTTGAGGAATGCTACAATCTATCAAAGTGACCGCTGTTTGGAAATTTTGTTCCACACTTTACATTTTACTTTCCTTTTTGGTTTATAAGGCTCTTTCCTTTTTTTGTCAGCGCACAACAATACTCTCCAACTCCCGCCGCCATGCCGCCATACTTGCATCGCTTGGCATTCGCAGATCACCGCGCGGGGATACCGCGACAGAACCAACTTTTGGACCATCCGGCAGACAGGAACGTTTAAACTGCTGTGAGAAAAATCTGCGATAAAATATTTTCAGCCATTTTAAAATGGTCTCGCTGTTATAATCGCCCTGAAAAGCATACACGGCAAGCCGATATATTTTTCCCGGCGTATAGCCAAAACGCATCACATAATACAAGAAAAAATCATGCAGTTCATAGGGTCCCACAATATCCTCTGTTTTCTGTGCAATCTGACCGTCTTTCGGCGGAAGCAGTTCCGGGCTGACCGGAGTTGCCAAAATATCCAAAAGCACATCGGAAAGCGCTTTATCTTTGCTTGTATCAGCAAAGTATTCAACCAAGTAGCGGACAAGCGTTTTTGGAACCGATGCATTGACTCCGTACATTGACATATGATCTCCATTGTACGTCGCCCACCCAAGCGCAAGCTCTGAAAGATCGCCAGTTCCGACCACAAGACCTCCATATTGATTTGCAAGATCCATCAATACCTGCGTTCTCTCTCTCGCCTGTGCATTTTCATAAGTTACATCTTGTATTTCCTCCGCATGACCAATATCGCACAGATGAAGCCGCACCGATTCTTTGATATCCACTTCAATCAATGTTGCGCCAAGCCGCTTTGACAACTCGCACGCATTGTTATAAGTGCGCCCTGTCGTGCCAAAACATGGCATGGTAACTGCCAAAATTCCTGATGCATCCAGCGCTGCAAGCTCAAAAGCACGCCTTGTTACAAGAAGCGCCAGCGTGGAATCTAATCCTCCAGAAATTCCAATTACCGCATGGGTACATCCAGTGTGCAGCAATCTTCGTTTTAAGCCATAGGCTTGAATCTGAATAATTTCACTGCATCTTTGCCCGCGTTTTGTCAAATCGGCTGGTACAAACGGCGCTTTATCAACAAACCGAGTTAAAGAAATTTCTGTTTTTATATCCTTCGGGCTGGTTTGGATCAAAATATTTGTATTATCTTGTCCGCCCTGCACGCACAGAGACGGAAGAGAAAATTCTACGGTCTTATATCCTGCGCTGTTTACCTGATAAGTCGTAATTCTGCGCCGCTCGCTTGACAAACGCCCAAGGTCAACTTCCGTGATAATCATACCTCCCGCAAAGCGCTCTGACTCCGCAAGCAAAGAACCATTTTCTGATATTAAATTATGCCCTGCAAAAACAAGATCTGCCGTGGATTCTCCCTCCCCGGCATCCGCATACAAATATGCGGTTATTGTACGTGCTGACTGACTGCGCACAAGCTCGCGCCGATACTCCGCTTTTCCCGTTGTCTCATCGCTCGCAGACGGATTTGCAATCAACATTGCGCCAGCCATCGCCAGACTGCCGCTTGGCGGTTCTGCGCACCATAAATCCTCACAGATCTCAATTCCTACCACAAATCCTGGAACCTGTGTGCAGGAAAATAAAAGTTTCGTGCCAAACGGTACCATTCTTCCAAATACAGCAACCTCTTCGAAAGGTACTGTCCCCGGATTAAAATGCCGTGCCTCATAAAATTCCGAATAATTCGGCAGGTGTGTTTTTGGAACCATCCCAAGCAATTTTCCATTCTGCACAGCCACAGCTGTATTGTACAACTTTCCGCTTTTCACAAACGGCATGCCAAGCACAACAAAAACATCTTTTTCTGCTGTCTCTTCCAACACGGTGCGAAGCCCGTCCATCGCCGCCAAAAGCAGCGTATCCTGCAAAAACAAATCGCCGCAAGTATAGCCTGTTATACACAATTCTGGCAGTACCAAAAGCTTTACTCCCGCTTTTTCTGCCTCTTTGATTTCTTTAATGATTGCAGCAGTATTATACTCGCAATCTGCTACGCAAAGACTTGGCGTTGCGGCAGCAACTTTTAAAAAACCATCTTTCATACAAAAATGCCATCCCTTTCTGTCTCCATCGTCTCTAAATAGCCTTGTTTCTCCTAATGAATTTGACAAAATACTACTTTTTGATTTTTTTCTTCTTTCTTGATTTACTAAGTATTTTTCTTGCTTCACTCACATATTTTCCTTCAAATCTACAAGTAAATGCTGTAACTATCCGTATAAATCTTCTTCCAATTCCTTCTGTTCCGCTTTTTCTGTCGTATCTATAGTTTCAAAATCACAGCAGTATAACTTTGCTATGTACTTCATTAAATTCAAAACCAAATCTTGTTATTTTCTCTTTTAAAACAATATGGCTACAATCCCATCTGCTTTCGATCATGGATTAAGACCACAAAACTGGCAGTTTCCACAACATACATTTTTTGCTGTAATCTATATCCATATACGAACATTGATCTTTATACATAAGGTTGCGCTGAGAAATTCATGCAAAAACCAATCTTTTTTTTGCATGTAAAATATACAAGGTACAAATATAAAGTATCAATGTTATAAGGCAGGGGCTGTCCAAACAAACACCTGTGAAAATCGATAAATAAACTGAATAAATTTGACTGCAATAAAGCAGAAAGCTCATTGGTTTCTGACAATGGGCAGTTCACAGACCACTACTTTTAAAATATTTCGATTTGTCATTCCTCTTATCTGTTCCTGAAACTCTTTTCGGTTATCATTGATTCTTAAACCAATATCCGTAATAATCTTAAATAACTTTCCATGCGCAAGCAAATGTATATGCATACCATTTCACTCGCTGTTCCAAATCATCGTTTTGTTTTACTGAATTAACACAACAATATCCTACTGTTTTTCCTGCCTGCTCTTCACACAAAAAAGCCTATTCAAATCGTCTTCTGCATAATGCCGACAATTATTTGCATTTCTATAATGAAGCTTTCGTTTCCTTACTTTATCTCAATTTCTTAATATCTGTATCAATATTCCCAGACTTTTACTTACTTCATATATAATATAATATTTTATATTTTTCACTCTCCTTCCCAAGACTATATCATGTTAAATTGTAAAAAACAATAGATATCATCAATATTTTATAGCTTTCATTTTCAACATTATAGTCAAACAAATTCTCTCGCTATATACATCTAATTTATTTTGCAGCTTTAAACGATCTTCAAAAGTTTATTGTAACTACTGAATTACAGTTGAAAAATTGTTGTGATCCGGGATTATTTTTATAAGATATATTTATACAATATATTTTTAATATATAGAAATTTAGAAATATTGATCTAAAATATAAAAATTAGAGAACTAGAATTTTATTTGAACCGACGGGGGTTGTAAAGCCAACCAGATACTAACTTTGCAACCCCTTTCGTATGCGTGTTTTCGTGCTGCAGCACAATATCTAGTAAATCGTTCTTTAATCATTATTTTTTCTGCATTATCAAAAGATAACATGCATCTAATAAATAAACTTATTGTAATTAATTTGTTTCTCAATGTAATTTCTCTAAAAATAAAAAACTTCTGTATATTATATCCTTAATTAAAAAATAGAAACATATTAAAGAGTTAAGTATTAAATAATGTAATTGCAATTTCACTTTCGACAATAAGTAATTTACTTTATTACTTTAAGGAATCAACAATAAAACCATTCGAGATTCTTAAAATAATGAAGACATTTTCTGAATTTCTTCCATTTTTGTTTCATGTAAAACATGAGTATAAAGATCAAGTGTAAGTGTTACACTGCTGTGTCCAAGCAATTCCTGCACAACTTTTGCTGGAATCCCATTTTCCAATGCGCGAGTCGCAAAAGTATGTCTCAGACAGTGAGGGGTTAAAGGAGCAAATTCAATTCCATCCTCATTGATTTCATCGACTGTTCGGCGCAGCATACGGCAAAGCTGCAAATCTGAGTAAGGTGAACCATCAGGACGTGAAAAAACCAACTTTCCAAGAAATTTATACTCTTTTGCTTTTGCTGCATGCCCTGAGGATTGACGCTTATCCTGAAATTTTTTATATGCAGCAAGACGGGTGGACACTTTTGGAAGCAAAGGAATCGTTCGGACACTTTTTAATGTTTTTGGAACATCCTTATAAAAATTTCCGGCTCGGTCTTTTTTCAAGATCTCGCGAACATAAACTTCATCCTTCTCAAAACTGATATTATCCCAAGTCAGCCCTGTAATTTCACCAATACGCATCCCCGTTGAAAGCGCAAAAAGTACAAGTGTTTCCAACTCGCTTCCAACCAAGTAATGAAGCAAAATCTCCTGCTCTTCCCGGCTAAGTACCCGACGTTCTTGTTTTTGGCGACCTCGCGGAAGAATTACAAGTTCCATCGGATTTTTCTCGATAAACTCCAACCGATACGCATGGCGAAACATATTTGTCATTAACGCATGAATCAAGGTGATGGTAGCTTTGGAATAATCGTTGCGAGCCAACTCGTTATAAAAATTTTGTATCTCCACACTGCTTACTTGTGATAGCACTATATGTCCTAAAAACGGATGAATATACAAATTGAAGATACTGTTATAACTGTCCAATGTCCCGCGTTTCACTGTGGATACTTTAAAATTGTCCCGCCAATAAATGTACCATTCGTCCACGGTGAAGTCTTTCTTTTTGCGAACCGAAATCGCTGCCTCTTTCCCTTGCATCAAGTTAGTAAATCGTTTTGTACTCATTTAAGGTACCTCCATATAAAAAATTTTCTCCAAACTCCATAAATGTAAACAAAAAAATCGCTTTTTTCTTAAAATGAGAAAATCTGACAAAAATAAAGAATTAGCGACATTTATCTACCGTCTGGGGATAGTTAATATATTATTAACCATCCCCATTATGACTTTAACTCCTAAAAAATGCAAGAAGCTT
>CAMUAR010000076.1 GCA_947086895.1 uncultured Lachnospiraceae bacterium
TAATGGTTACGGTTCCCGCAGAATGTGCCGTTAATTCCCCTGTGATTTTATCAATACTTGCTACCTCAGGATTGGAAGAAGACCAGCGAATCTTTACACTCTTTCTGCGATTTTCCACCACAGTAAAACGGTGATGTTCTCCCACCCAGAGTTCTGTAACCGCATTGGCAATCTTTGTGTATGGACTTGAGGAATTGTTTTGATGATGAACAATCGTTTCATTATTTGGCGGAGTAAAACCGTCCACAATCACATAGTCACCAATCTGAAACGAGCCTGCTTTTGATACAATGATATCTTGAGAAAAGCAGAAAACAAAGATCAATACAAAACAAATAAATTTCTTTTTCCATTGTCTTTTTAAGTTCCACATAAAATTCCCTCCTATAGTAATAGTATATAGTTCCTTTATTCAAAAACTTATTGTTTTCTTTCTTCTATACAATCATAAAGTAATTGTTTTGTATTTCAATATAAATTTATATGTAAAAAACAAGATCTGCCTGCCTTACTTTTATTTCAAGACAGGCAGATTTTATTACCACACAACCCATTTGAATCCATCAACTTTTTATCATTACTAATATTAGATTTCCAAGCAAAACAGACTTAAGATCAATTTATAGCAAAATAAAAACGGAACTTTATTCATTTCGGTACGCAATTCCATGCTCGATTGCATAAGCTTCTGCATCAGAACCTTTTGGAGTGATAATTGTAATATTAACCAATTCTTCCGCATCATCGCCCCAAAAATAAGGATAATTATGAAATGGTTCTTGATGCTTATTCAATTTTACACTGGCTGGTATTACAATCTCAATCTTATGTTTGATATCACCAAAAGCATAATCCCCAATTTCCTTTACGGAATCCGGTAAAATAATCTTTTTCAAATATTTTGCGCCATCAAATGCACGTGAACCAATTCGCTCAATACCATCTGGTACACGGTAGACCGAGCCTGTCTTTTCCATCGGGTATACCAGTAAAATATTTTTATTTGCCTCCATTCCTAAGCCTTGAACTACAGATACCCAATCTCGATCTTCCTGTCCAAGTTCATAATACGGATAAGTAAATAAAACACCAAATACACTATAATAATTTGTATTATTTCCATCTACAGCAAACTGAACATTATCTCCACGGTACACTCCATGAACATCATGATACATTCTATCATTAAAAATTAATTTTACACCTGCTGGAATTCGTATGGTATCTTGTATCGATTCTAATGAATCTTCCGACCAAATTAAATGTACGCTTTCTGGTATTGGCATTCCATTCGTACAAAAGATTAACCATTCCAAGCCATCTGAGCAAAGAGTTCGAACTTTTTTACTAGAGCGTAACTGATAAGCAACTTCCTGACTGCACTGCATCCATTCCAACTTATTAAATCCTAAATATGATACATCAAAAGTAGCATAATCATCTTCCAATCGAATACGAACTACATGCTCTCCATCAACTTCTTCTGGAATTTTTAGCATACTGCATTGTTCATATAAGTAAAGATATTCCTTTTTTAATACAAGTCCAATCCCTAATTTTTCCTCTGTATATTCATTTAGGATATCTTCTACAGTATACCATTCTTTTGGCATTTCTGGCAGCACAGGCAGCTGCCTTACTGTAATTTCACATTTATGCTTTGTTTTATTTGCACTGTCCTGCATTGTAATGGTTACGGTTCCCGCAGAATGTGCCGTTAATTCCCCTGTGATTTTATCAATGCTTGCTACTTCTGGATTAGAAGAAGACCAGCGAATCTTTACCTCTTTTCTGCGGTTTTCCACCACAGTAAAACGGTGGTGTTCCCCCACCCAGAGTTCCGTAACCGCATTGGCAATCTTTGTATATGGACTTGAGGAATTGTTTTGATGATGAACGATTGTTTCATGATCCGGCGGAGTAAAACCATCCACAATCACACAGTCACCAACCTGAAACGAGTCTGCTTTTGATACAATGATATTCTGAGAAAAACAGAAAACAAAGATCAATACAAAACAAATAAATTTCTCTTTCCATTGTTTTTTTAAGTTCCACATAAAGCTCCTCCTATAGTAATAGTATATATTTTCTTTCTTCAAAAATCTATCGTTTTCTTTCTTCTATACAATCATAAAGTAATTGTTTTGTATTTCCATATAAATTTATATGTAAAAATCAAGATCTGCCTGCCTTACCTTTATTTTAAGACAGGCAGATTTTATTACCTCACAACCCATTTGAATCCATCAATTTTTTATCATTGCTAATGTTGGATTTTCAAGCAAAACAGACTTAAGATCAATTTACAGCAAATATAGAAACGGAACTTCATTCATTTCGATACGCAATTCCATGCTCGATTGCATAAGCTTCTGCATCAGAACCTTTTGGAGTGATAATTGTGATATAAACAAATCCTTCTTCATCACTGTCCAAAAAATCAGAATAATTATGAAACGGTTTTTGATGCTTATTTAATGTTACACTGGCTGGTATTACAATCTCAATCTTATGTTTGATATCACAAAAAGCATAATCCCCAATCTCCTTTACAGAATCCGGTAAAATAATCTTTTTCAGATATTTTGCATCATCAAATGCACGTATTCCAATTCGCTCAATACCATCTGGCACACGATAGACCGAACCTGTTTTTTCTGCCGGATATGCCAGTAAAATATTTTTATTTGCCTCCATTCCTACCCCATCCGTTACAAAAACCCAATTTTGATCTTCCTGTCCCAGTTCATAATACGGATAAGTAAATAAAACACCAAATATACTATAATAATTTGTATTATTTCCATCTACAGCAAACTGAACATTCTCTCCACGGTATACTCCACAATTATCATAATAAGTGTTATCTCTTGAAATTAACTTTACACTTGCAGGAATTCGTATGGTATCTTGTATCGATTCTAATGCAGTTTCTGAATAAATTAAATGTACGCTTTCTGGTATTGGCATTCCATTCGTACAAAAATTCAACCATTTCAAGTTATCTGGACAAAGAATTCGAACCTGATCATCAAAAAATTCACGAGCAATTTCCTGACTGCACTGCAGCCATTCCAATTTGTTAAGCCCCAAATCTAATATATCATAAGCTGTATGATTTTCTTCCAATCGAATACAAACTACATGTTCTCCCTCAACCTCTTCTGGAATTTTTAACATACTGCACTGTTCATATAAATAGAGATACTCCTTTTTTAATATAATTTCAATCCCCAATTTCTCTTTTGTATAATCATCCAAGACATCTTCTATGGTATACCATTCCTTTGGCATTTCTGGCAGCACGGGCAGCTGCCTTACTGTAATTTCACATTTATGCTTTGTTTTATTCGCACTGTCCTGCATGGTAATGGTTACAGTTCCTGCAGAATGTGCCGTTAATTCCCCTGTGATTTTATCAATGCTTGCTACTTCTGGATTAGAAGAAGACCAGCGAATCTTTACCTCTTTTCTGCGGTTTTCCACCACAGTAAAACGGTGGTGTTCCCCCACCCAGAGTTCCGTAACCGCATTGGCAATCTTTGTATATGGACTTGAGGAATTGTTTTGATGATGAACGATTGTTTCATGATTTGGTGGAGTAAAACCATCCACAATCACACAGTCGTTAATCTGAACGGAGCCTGCTTTTGATACAATGATATCTTGAGAAAAGCAGAAAACAAAGATTAGTACAAAACAAATAAATTTCTCTTTCCATTGCTTTTTTAAGTTCCACATAAAAATCCCCCTTTTTCATAATGATAAAACTTTGCCTGCCCCAGTATTTTTCTGAGACAGGCATATTTTTATTATCTCACAATCGATGTGGTATAAGCCGACCAGTCATCACCGACATTAGGTTCCCATTGAAAGCCGATTTGCTGATACAATATCTTCAGCGCATTTAATCGAATGGAATAACTCTTTCCACTGTATACCCCCGGCAAAAACAGTTTTTCGTCCAGTTCTTTTCCTGCTGCAAAACTGTCTAAAATCACCTGCACCGTATAATTTGTACCAATACTATACCGGCTTCTAAAAAAGTTTGCATTATCCTCATAAATTGGATGTGGTTTGGTTATGTTTTTATCTATAAACCTCCAAATATCTTTAAATTCCATCATTCCGTTTTCCACGCCCAGCTTAAAACACTCCCATATTCTATGAGGGCATTTCGCTTCTGTATTATCTGACAGTGCATTATATGTTTTTTCCTCTATTTTACTTAAAGTACATGCTGTACCACTGCCAAAATCATTTAAATTATATACATTGCTGGTAGGAATAGTACCAGGTGTTTCTCTTATGGTATTTTCCACGGAATTTCTCGGCACAATCGAGCGATGCGCATAGGTATCTCCTGCAAGATGTATCGCAGCTCCTAACAACTTATAAGTATTCGCTGCTACTGTAGTCTGGTTTATAGTGGAGGAACTATCTACGGTTCTTTCAAGCAATAGTTTTACTTGAATTACAAATTTAGAATCAATTGTTACAGAATTACTTCTCTGCATACTTTCCGCTACATCTTCCACCTTCGTTCTTTGTGCCGAAAGACTGCTACCACTTGACATCCCCTTTATAGCTTTTGCACAGTTGTACAAAAAGATTACATCATTAACATAGTTTGTTGTTTTTCTTTCGGATTTGCTTCCGCTGTTTTTACCGCCGTGAAAATTCGATATTGTTCCTGCTTTAAAATCATCATTTGCATCCAAATATCCTGATGTTTCTTTCATCAACTTGAGATTTGCTGTTGTATATTTTCCAATTCCCTGGTCAATCGTTGCATTATGAATCTTCGTTCCCCAACTTCCCATTACATACCCTGGATTTTCGCCCATTACATAAGGTTCTGTATTTTCTGTTATTCCTGCATAATCTGATAAACCAGGTACATAGTTTGCTTCAAATTCTTGATAAATCTCAAATGCATGCCGCACATCCAGCAGACCATTGCCATATTCTTCGGCTGCGCCAAGACTGCGGTTTGCGGAGGCATTTAACAGCTGACGGATAAAGTCGCTGCTTTTTGACATATCTTTTGCCCAAAGTACTGCGGCAGCACCAGCGACATGCGGAGCGGAAAGGCTGGTTCCGTTTAATGCCATAATACCACCGTAAAAACTACTTGTCAATACACATTCGCCCGGAGCCACCAGTTCTAACGCTTCTCCAACGGCGGAAAAAGACGCCCTTTTTCCCTGATAATCTGTTGCGCCTACAGCAATTACTTCTGGATAAGCTGCCGGATATTCTACTGCTGCATTGTTTCCTGCTGCCGCTACCATTAAAATATCTGCTTCCTGCGCCGCTTTGACTGCTTGATGCAAAGCATAGGAATTTACATTTGTGCCAAAGCTCATGTTAATAATATGGATATCATGGTCAATCGCCCAATAGATTCCTTCAATAATTCGGCTGATTGGAGCAGCGTTGGAATAATCAAATACTTTCACAGAATATAATGTAACATCTGGTGCAACGCCAACAATACCTTCTCCGTCGTCGTTCGCCGCCAGTATTCCGGCAACTGCTGTACCATGACCTGTTCCGTCCTCATCATAAGTAGTTACTTCTTGTTCTGCAGAAACTAAGTTAATATACTGTTCTACATCCAAATTTTCTGAAACACTTGTTCCTGAATCCAGCACTGCCACGCGAACCTGGCTTTCATCGGTCTGATATGCAGCTAGTTCATTTGGTGCGGCGTGAATTGCTGTTAAATTCCACTCGTACTTCGGCTGTTTTACCAAGTCTTCCAGCACAACAACGGTGTCCGAGCCATCTTCTTGTGTCTGAGCTGTCACAATAATATCTTCTTCCACAGAAACAATCCGGTCATCCTGACTTAATGCTGCCGCTTCCTCCGATGTCATAGAAAGCACCATATAGTTCCGATGATCCGATACATCCACCACGTCAATGCCATCCAGCATCGTATTGATCTCCGATGCGGCATCCTCCCGCAGCACTACCAGATAATTTTTTTCTTGTCCGGTTTCCCACGTTTCTGCCATTGCTGTACCTGCTGGCGTTATTGCCGACCCCGCCATTGCCAGACACAATACTTGTGCAAACATTCTTTTTTTCCTCATAGTTTCCTCTCATTCCGCCGCTGATGCAGCACTTTGACCTGAAAGCGGAAAAATCTAATTTCCGGCTTCCCCCTTTTGGTAAAACGCTCGTTCTTCTTCCAAATTCCTGTTCTTTTTATGCCGGGCATCCCTCCTTGTATTCAACACTCCTGCAGCTGTATGCGATAAAGGCTTCTCGTATCTCTATCATACCTCTTTTGCTTTGGAAAATTCAAACAAAAGCGGGGGGCTATTTTTTGGAAAAATATGGAAATATCTTTTTTTCACAATAATAAACTATGCCTGCCCCAGTATTCTTCTGAGACAGGCATAGTTTATTATCACATAATCGATATAATTCGTGTACACTGACCAGTTATCAGCAAAGTATAACTCCCAGTCAAAACCAATTTGCTGATACAATATCTTTCGTATATTTAATCAAATAAAATCTCTTCTGTCACTTCTTCTTTGCCGCAGGCGGCTGTAATTACAATCTTATCTTCGGTTTTCTCAATTTTTATTATTTCTATCTGTGTTAATTCTTCATCTGAAAACCTATCCCACTTAGACAAAGGATATTCCATCCACTCTTTCCCGTCCAGCCTATAATAAACAACAGGGCTTTTTGTGTGAAATCCTGTCACAACTGCTTCACAACCGTTATTCTCGTAATACCATTCCAACTTGTTTGATAAAATCTTTTCCCTGGAATAAATATGATGGATTCCTTCATCGTCACTGTATGTAACGCAACTGCCTGCGCTTGGACGCTCCATTGGTGCTACAATATATCCTTTTTCTATGGCATCCTCCACTCCCTGCTTCCTGTTCTTGTAATAGGTATCTACTTTTTCCTGTGTATCAAGGGAAATACCACCTTCAACAATAATATAATGCGTATCGTCTGTAAAATAAATTATACTTCCTGGCAGCATAAGCTCTGGTATCAATGTAGATTCCACAAAACCTTTTTCATCTGGCAAAGACAAACGAATCTCTTCTAATTGGTCTAAAATATTCTCTTCCTTTGCTTCGTCTTCGGATAAATCCTCCTGTTGCCAAAACATAGTTTTTCTAAAATTTACTTTAGTATCTTTGTAATCCCAACAAGGATAAAAGTTGTTGATATAGCGAATAATTGTGTCCGGCTGCATACGTGACGGTATCTCGTTCTGCGCATCATTTTCCTTCGCAGCTGCTGTTATAGGCGACCCTGAAGCGAAAATACCTGATACCATCGCAAGCGTTATAAAACATCCAGCAGTTTTTTTGACTAAATCCTTCATAGGCTTTCTTCCTTTCTGATAAATCATAATTAACAGTCACTTTTTAATTTACTATACTTTTTGTAGCTTTTTATCTCTTGAATCAGTTCCTGGGCGAGCTTTTTTGTTTACTTTGTAATTTACAGCAAAATCTTCTTTTAATATTATTATATACAAATGACTGGTAAAACTCAATATATATTTACAAATTTTATAGAAATGAACTCTGAACTGTTCTCAAATCTATGCCCTGATTATATTCTTTTTTTTACCAAAATTCAAACAAAAGTGGGGGTCGATTTTTTGGAAAAATATGGAATAAAATTGACCCCGCTTTTGTCTTTCCAATTTATCATTTTCAAATTATAATAAAAATGCAGCGCTGGTAAAATACGGCAATCTTATAAGCTGCGCTGCTTTTTCTTTCCCTTTCTGTATACTTATTGTACAGAACACAACCAATAAGAATGGAGGATTTTACTGTGAAAAATCAGCTTGATCGCTGGTTTTTCACAGGGCTATTTGTGCCGAGAACGTCACAAATAAGCCTTGATCTGACAAGAGAAACTGCATTCACAGATTTTTCTTGCGGTTCCTCAAATGTAAACGTTCTCGGAATGGAGAATATTATGAAACAGAATGTTATGTTTGCGGCGAAGAAGATGAATATCCCCTAAAAAAACCTATTGGCAATGGCAATTAAATAAAAAATTACAGCGGTTTGCAAGTTTTTAATTTTAAAGATTTTTTTCCTAAAGTGTGTCTGAAAACTCTTTCTGCGGGTTGTGCGTCTCCATTTGCAGAATGCAGGAATAAGTTTTCAGACACGCCTTAGCTGCCGCACGATAAAACTACTGTACTCTGTGCGGCAATTTCCGATTTATCACGATTTCTCTTATTTTTCACCGTCAAACATACCGCCGAGAATCATCTGTTTCTTCCCGCTGTAATGCCGGTCAAGATAATTTTCGATAAATTTTATTCCAGCCATATCTTTTAAATATAATTTTTCTATTGCATAAGCATACTGTATATAGCGAAAATCCATTTCTTTCTCTGGCATGCCAAGTTCTTTCCGCGCCTGATATTCATCCTCTTCCATCTGAAAACGCTGGATAAGAATGCTGGACCAGCGCAGGTCACTGCACAGATAATAGATCTGCCCCAAAGCGGTATCCAGATAGTTTCGCGCTTTTTCAAATTCTTTTTTCTTTCTTGCAATGCGCCCAAGACAATAAAAAATAACAAGATAGTGGTTCGGGAAAAACCTTGTCAGCGCGGTTTCTTTTGTAAATCGCTGATACTGTTCTTCCAAGATTCGCTGTACAACATCCATCTCCTTCCCTTCTGCCGTCCACGACAATGTTTCAATAATTATAGTCTCATACCTTGTCAAAATACAGCGTCCTTCCTGCCCTGAAAAATCTGGTAAAGTTTTTCGAAGCATCTTCCACAAAGCAGAGCGATATTGTTCTTCTGTAATTTCTTCTTTCTTATATTGCAGCTGAATGCCCCAATACTCAATAAACTGCTGATTTGTCACTTCCTTTCTGCTCAATCTTTTTATTATGGTCTGATACAACTGCTCCATCCTTTCAGTTTCTCCGATATAATCGCATTCCATCATACACACGCTGTCGCCAAAATCCTGATAACGCCTTGTGACAAGCCATCCGTCATATTTTTGAAGCGATAATCCCAGCGCGCCAAACAGAGCGTCTCTGTTTTTTTTCTGCGGCTGCTGTCTGCCGCTTTCCACAGCTTTCAATGTGCGGATTTCACAGATATTTTCGGCAAGTTTTTCTGTTTTTATCCCCCTTGCAATCCGGCGTTCCCGCACCGTTTCATTGACAGAATGCAAAGCAAGTTCCAGATAGTCCGGGTATGTATTTTGCTGCCATTGTTCGCTGCAGTCTTTCATTGCTTCCAGCATTTTATCATAGCAGGCGATTTCCCATCCCGACACTTTTTGATTTGTCTGCTGCCGAATCTGAAACTCCAGCTTTTTTATTTTTACAAACAGTGCGCACAGCCAGTATCTTTCTTTTAAAAGCTCCTGCGCACTGGCAAGCAGATTCAATGCTTCTTTATATTGACCCTGCCTGAAAAAAAGAGTCGCCGCGTGATATTGTACTGGCGGAAGAATTTTCCGCTGATCGGAACAGTCAAAATCAACTCCTCTCTCGAAATAATTCAGAATTTTTGTATACCATAACATCGCCTGCTGCGGTTGCTGCTGTTCGATCAGAAATGCATACCGCTCCAGCAAAAGTAATTCCATTGTATCCAACCTGCGCCGCCTTAATAATTCTGGTGAAATTTCTGTTTCCTGAATCGTTTGTCTTAGTCCCTCCAAAATTACCTGTTTCTGCAATTCCAACGGCTCTTTCTTTCTGCGATACAATTCCGCGCGCTGCAGACAGGCAAACTGCCAGTGTAATGTTTTGTTTTCTTCTCTGCTCCAGCTCTCATACTCTTCCAGTTTTTTCTCTGCTTCCTCCAGCCTTCCCATCCGCATCTGTTCCTGAATTTCGGCGCGCTCCTTCGCACGTCGGTACTCCTCCTGCTCCAGATAAATATCAAACTTATCCATCGATTTCCCCGCGCGCTGCCACAATGCATCTGCGCGCAATTTTTCAGGACGCTTTTTTCCTGTTTCATATTTCTTCAGCATTTTGACTGTTGTAATGCCATCTGTTAAATCTCTTGCTTTAACATAATTGATATTTCGCCAGTCCCCCAATAATTCTCCAAGCATACCCTACCTCTAACCTCTTTTCGTTTTCAGATGACAACAAATGATTTTGCAGGCTCTGCAATGCGCAGACACAAACCCGCGTGTAAAAATTTATTGTTCACACGAATTCCCATTCTGAAACACTTTTTATACAGACAAGCCGAATATCCGATTTGGCTCACGATTTGAAATTCACTTTTTGTCGAAAATACAAGAATTCTGTCATATTCTATTTTATCACAAATTTTTCCAAAATCAATCATATCTTTACATAAGTGTGTATATCCTGAAAACTTTTTATTTTATAAAAAACTCAAAAAATTTTTTCACTTTTCACTTGCAAATTTATCAGCTCCATATTATAGTTATTTGAAAGATAAATGTTGAGAATTAAAAGTTTTTCATTTCGAACTTTTCAAGTTGCTTGATGGCTTGATTGAAATATAAAAACTTTTCATTATAAAAGCGTGGAAAACGATTTTGGATATGCCCAGTACAAACAGACAGGAGATAAATAAGATGAAACTTGGAGAATTACAAGAACTTGAGGTTGTGAAAACAACAGAGAATGGAGTTTATCTTTCCGATCCAAAAGACCAGAAAAATGATACGCAAACAGACACGGACAGCACCAGTATACTTGATATTCCCCGCGTACTTCTCCCTAGAAACCAGGTGCCGAAAGACGCGCGGCTTGGTATGTGCATCAAAGTATTTTTATATAAGGATTCCGAGGACCGCCCGATTGCCACAACGTCTGTACCGCCAGTTACGCTTGGTAAACTTGCTGTTCTTCCTGTAAAAGAAGTTACAAAAATAGGGGCGTTTTTAAGCTGGGGACTTGCAAAAGATTTATTTCTGCCTTTTAAAGAGCAGGTCGTTCCTGTTCAAAAGGGAGATGCTGTGCTGATTGCACTGTATATTGATAAAAGTCAGCGGCTGTGTGCAACAGCAAAAGTCTATAACTATTTGCAGACGGACTCCAATTATAAGGTAAACGACCATGTAGGCGGTATTGTCTATGAACTGATTGACTCGTTCGGAGCGTTTGTTGCAGTGGACAACCGCTATTCGGCAATGATTCCAAAGCGTGAACTGTTTCAGCCGCTTAAAGTGGGGCAATATATCGAAGCGCGTGTCAGCACGGTACACGAGGATGGAAAATTGGCGCTAAGCCTGCGCGAAGAAGCTCATATACAGCTTTCCGAAGACGCTGAAGCCATCTATCAAAAGCTTGTCAGTGCAGGCGGTTTTCTTCCATATCACGATAAGACCGACCCGGAAATTATACGGCAGAAATTTTCGCTCAGCAAAAACGCATACAAGCGCGCAATTGGACATTTGATGAAAGATGGCAAAATCACAATTTCCAATGCCGGAATTAAAGCGGTTGGCATGGACAGTTCCCACAGCCGGGATATTTGATTATTTTTATAGATTTTTTGTAAGACAGCTTCTGCTGACAAATTTCACTTGGGTGCCTGTGTGCATAAAAACAACCACCAAGATACATAGGTTTTATGTATCTTGGTGGCTATCAAAAACATAATTTCACATCATCAATCCAAAAAGCGCATTCTGGCACTTGAATTTGTATCTTTCTTTGGCTGTTCCGGCTGCAGCTGCGGCTTCTGATATGCGCTGTTTAAGTTGTTTGAGAGTTTTTCTTTACACTTTTTGCAGTACCTTCCCGAACGAATCATTGTTCCGCAAGATTCACATGCAAGTCCTACCTGGGACGCCTCTGAAAATTGCAGTTTTTCTTCGCGCACCCATTGGCGCAGCTGCTGAACGGATACATCATTCTCATCTGCCACTTCTTGAATTCCTGCATCCCGATGCTCATAAATATAATTCTTTACTTTCTGGAACTTGTCATCCAATACCCGTACACAGTGTGGGCAGAGAGGCACACCACTCAAATAGTTGAACAATCTTCCACAGTTCCTACAATTTCTTACATCCATAAGCTAACCTTCCCTTCCTTGTGTGAACTATGTTATTAAATTTTTAAAACTCTTGTATTTTAACTATAATTTTAACAAAATTTATTTATCTGTCAATCCATCTTATATAAAATTCAGCGTTCTCTATAATTTACTTAAAAAAATTATCAACGTTCTTGTTTTCTGTCTGTTTTTGAATTGCCGGAGTTCCGATTGCCATACAAAGAAATGTAACCCGCTCTACTCCAGCCATGCGCAACGCCTTGGTACATTCATTGATTGTTCCGCCTGTTGTATAAATATCATCCACCAGCATAACATGACGGTACGGCAGCTTAACGTTTCCCCGAACCCAAAAAGCATCCTTTAAAGCTACAGCTCTTGCTTTTGCGCCAAGTTCTTTTAAAGGTACTGTTTTCTTTACTCGTATAAGACATTTGCCGTCAACCGGAATTTTCAGCTTCTCCCCAATTTTTTTTGCCAGCAGCTCCGCCTGATTAAATCCCCTCTGTCTGCGTCTTGATGGATGCACGGGAACTGGCACAAACACATCAGGAGCTTCCCTAAGCACTCTTTCGCCATAGAGACGCACTGCCTCCGCTGTGTAGAAATCTGCAAATTCCTTTCTGGAATAATACTTAAAATCCGCGAGTGATCTGCGTATTTCAGCATTATATTCCCATACGGCATAACCTCGGTCATAGCTTTTCGGATGTTTTTCGCATCTCGCACAATATTCCTGTTCCAAAGATTCCATCTGACATCCGCATTTCATACATGCAGGCGGATGAATCTCGCAAAGTTTTTTGCGGCATTCGGAATGTACAAGCGCGCTGCGCGGTACAACAATCTGTCTGCACACCGGACAGCGGCGGGGATAAATCCAGCCAAACACCCAATCCGCAGCTTCTTTTATTTCTTGTTGGATAGAAATTTTCGTATTTTGTTTTTTATTTCCTTTGTCCATCTGGCTTTTTTGTTTTTCTCCCCCCATACTCTCCTGTAATACCCTACAATCTTTCCGGGTAAATTCCATGATCCACCAGTTTTTGCAGAGCGTTCACAACGGCTTCTTTATCTTCCTTGTAAGTTACGCCAAACCATTTGTCCTTTGTGGCAAGCACTTCAACGGCAGCTCTGTTTTCATAAAGCATTCCGGCAATCACCTGCGGAAGCAAATATTCCGATTTATTATTTTCCAGACCGCCATTTTTTAAGAAACCTGTAAATCCATGTTCGAGTTCTGCAAGAAATTCTGGTGTGACGCCCCACATATTCATTGATACGGTACTGTCTAACGACAGTGTCACAGGATTTCCCCCGCTGTCTTTTCCAGTTGCAATATCGCCGTTTTTCCGAATCTCAAATGTCTCTTTCACATCGACAAGGCGCCCGTTTTCATCTACGCTGCACACGCCCCTTGTAACTGCGCCGTTCTCGCTCAACGTATTGCCAAGCTGGTAACCCGCCATACAGTAGCGGCCTTTTACCGACAGATCCGCCGCAGACAAAAAATCGTGAACCTTGACGAATGCTTCTCTTCCATAGTAATCATCTGCATTGATAATCGCAAAAGGTTCTTTTACTTTTCCAAGGCAAGAAAGCACCGCATGTCCAGTTCCCCAAGGTTTTTCCCGCCCCGCTGGACATGTCAGTCCATCCGGCAGACAATCCAGCTCCTGAAATACATAATCTGTTTCTATCTTTTTTTCCACACGATTTCCAATAATCTCACGGAAATCTTTTTCCAGATCTCTTCTTGTAATAAAGACAACCCTGTCAAAGCCTGCTGCTTTTGCATCATGGATGGAATAATCCATAATAATTTCACCGGATGGGCCAACCTTTTCCAACTGCTTAATGCCCCCTCCATAACGGCTTCCCATTCCTGCTGCCATAATAACAAGTGCTGTTTTATTCATTCTTATCTGCTGCGCTCCTTTCCGCTTCTAACTTTTTTCTGTCATTTCTCAAAATACCGCTTTCTAAATCAACTTGTAACTACTATGCTGATTTATTCCAAAAAAATTTTTTCATCTGCGGTACTATATTTATTTTCTAAACAAAGTATTATAGTTCTAGTATACTACAATTCCTAGTGACATACTCCCACCACCTATGCTATGCATAGAGGCAGGGGCTTCTCGTTCGAGTAATCCATTGATTACAGCATAAGCGAGCGAACCCCGTG
>CAMUAR010000077.1 GCA_947086895.1 uncultured Lachnospiraceae bacterium
TTTTTTGTCCTCTGCGGCAAGTGGTTCTTCTTTGCTGCCATTATACTTAAACTCCATGGATTCTTTCTTCTCGTCTGCGGACTGTTTGGCTGTATGTTCTCCCATGTTACATCTTTCCTTTCATTAGGGCTTCATCCAACACGATTGTAAATGGTCCGTCATTGACCAGCGACACTTTCATATCTGCTCCAAAAATACCTGTTTCCACTTTTTTAACCTGCTGTCTGCACCGTTTTACAAAATATTCGTACAGCTGATTGGCTTTTTCTGCATCTTTTGCATCCGTAAAACTTGGGCGATTTCCATGGCGGCAGTCCGCATATAATGTAAATTGTGAAATAATCAGCAATTCTCCTGATACATCTGCAAGAGAACGATTTGTCCGACCATTATCATCAGCAAAAATACGCAGTTTTAAAAGTTTATCTATATATAAATCTGCCGTTTGTTCTGTATCATCTCTGCCAACGCCAAGAAACACCAGCAGTCCATGTCCAATAGAACCTACTTCCACTTTCTCTTCTGTCAATACCCCTGTTTTCTCTCGTCTTTCTGGTATATCCTCCTTTGGCACTTCAACCGAAGCGGATAATACTCTCTGAATTACCAATTTCATAAAATTTAACAATCACCATAACCCACTGCCAAATCATCAGCAGCCGGTGATTTTCCTTTCCCGCAAAAGGCATCTGCCTGCCGCGCATTTTTATTTTCACAGCATGTCAATCTCTGGAAGAAGTGAAGTGCCGCAGATCTTGCTTGGTATCTTAAAATAATCCAAAATTGTCGCCGCAATATCGCCAAATCCTTCTCTTGTCCCTAAATTTTTTCCTTGCAGCTTTTGACCATATATCACAAGAGGCACATATTCCCTGCTGTGGTCGGTAGACGGTGTGGAAGGATCGCATCCATGATCCGCCGTAATCATTAAAATATCCTCCTCTTTTAGATTTGACAGAATTTCCGGCAGTTTTGCATCAAAATAAGAAAGTGCTTTCGCATAGCCCTCCACATCATTTCTATGTCCATACAACATATCAAAATCAACAAGATTGACAAAGCAAAGCCCTTCAAAATCTTTCTTTAAATATTGAATTGTCTGTTCAATCCCATCCGCATTTCCTGATGTACGAACAAATTCTGTAATTCCGCAGCCTGCAAAAATATCATTGATCTTTCCAACTGCCGCCACAGTAAGTCCCGCTTGTTTTATCTGGTCAAGCATGGTATCTTTTGGCGGCTCTAAAGAAAAATCATGTCTGCAGGCTGTGCGCGTATAATCTGGGTAAGTGCCAGCAAACGGTCTTGCAATCACTCTGCCCACTCCCCATTTTCCACGGCAGACTTCCCTTGCTTTTTCACATATCTTATATAATTCTTCCACAGGAATAATATCCTCGTGCGCCGCAATTTGCAAAACACTGTCAGCGGAAGTATAGACAATCAATGCTCCACTCTCACAATGCATCCTGCCGTAGTCCTTTATCACCTGCGTGCCGGAATACGGTTTATTACAAAGAATTTCCCTCCCTGTCGCCGCTTTCAGTTCATTTAATAGCTCCTCCGGGAAACCATCTGGAAAGGTTGGCATCGGCTGTTCTGATACCACTCCTGCAATTTCCCAATGCCCTGTTGTCGTATCTTTGCCCTTTGACCGTTCCAAAAGACGCGCCACAACACCTTCTGGTTTTCCTTTTGCACAAATATTCTGTACTTTCACCCCATCAATATGAAATAGCCCCAGTCGTTCCATAACAGGCATTGAAAAATATTCGCTTGTTGACGCTGCAAGCAAGGTATTGCTACCTTTATCCCCATAATGCGCCGCATCCGGCATCTCTCCGATCCCTACACTGTCCAGCACAATCAAAAATACACGTTTCATTCCAACACCCCCTAACTGGCTTTTTAAAATATCACGCATGCATTTTCCAAATATAATAACTGCTGTACTTTACGACTTATTATAGCCAAAACAGCAGGGTAAATCAATGAGAAAATTGAAGGTATTTTTTATATTCTGTTCATATAAATTCTACTTTTGATTTTCTGCTTTATTCTTTTTCATTTGATTGTCAAATCTCCCCTTTTTATGGTATAATATCCGCGAAAAGCAAAACGAATAAGTCAATATTTTAAACTGCGGAAACATGTTTTTTGTTTCTAGCAATTTAAAATATTGACTTGTGAGCGCGCTCCGCGACCGAAAAACCGCAGCGCAGCAAGGTTTTGAGGTTTTGCTTTGAGCATTTTGGAGGACATGGTATAATATCGCCAGATATTATACCAGCGCCGATTCGCGTCCGACGAAGGCGGACAAATACATTAGCGAATCGTGTGCATCTTCCAGAGGAATGCCATGTTTGAAAAACATGGTATAATATCGCCAGATATTATACTGCGCCAGTTCGCGCTCGACCGAAGGGAGAGCATCTTCTCTTGCGAACTGTGCGCATGCCCCGCAGGGAACCATATCGGAACGATATGGTATAATATCGCCAGATATTATACCGCGCCGATTCGCGCCGACCGAAGGGAGGACAAATAAATTAGCAGTTCATCTCACAAAAGATACCATGTTTTTCAAACATGATAGAAATATAAATTTTGTTTAAACAACAATCAGGAGGTGTCACCTTGAAATCCATCAAAGCCAAAATTACTGTAAGCATTATTATTTGTTCCCTTCTTTCCTCTATAATTGTAGGAGTTCTAAGCATTATCAGCGTGCGGCAGACTTCAAATACAGGGATAGAACAGAGACTTGCCTTAACCTGCCAAAATCAGAGCAACGATATTAATGCTCTAATCTCAAGAATAGAACAATCTGTAGATCTTTTAAGTAATATTGTTTTGGACAATCTGGATTTTAAACAATTTAATAATGCTGAATATGTAACAGAATATACAAATTCTTTGGTGGATAATTTTTATAAATTTGGAGAACATACCGACGGAGCAATCAGTATTTACATACGTTACAACCCTGAGCTAACGGAACCTACGTCTGGCATTTTTCTGATAAGAAACAATATGCAGGAAGATTTTTCAAGCATTCCTCCAACGGATTTTACAATGTATGACAAAACAGATCTGGCTCATGTTGGATGGTACTACATTCCTGTCGAACATGGTTCCCCGCTTTGGATGGATCCTTATACAAACGAAAATGTCAATATCTATATGATTTCTTATGTTGTGCCGCTGTTTGTTGATGGAATTTCCGTTGGAATTATTGGTATGGACATTGATTTTTCCATAATTACAGCTTTAGCTAACACAGACTTTGGAAACGGCTATGGTTTTATTTACAATTCGGATGAAGCGGTTGTATATCACCCTACGATCTCTGCTGGAACAAAAATGACAGATATAGAAAACAGTGAAATATCATCACTTGCTCCATTTTTAATAGATAAATCAAATGCTGGAAAAATCCAACATTATAATTTTGATAAACATGAGCGAACACTTGCTTTCTATCCTTTAAATAACGGAATGTTCCTTGCTCATACCGTAATGGATGATGAGATCGAAGAAACGGCGAATAATCTAACTTTTGAAATCGTTATTATAATGTTGGTATGTCTGGTTGTATGTAGTATATTTGGTTTCCTTATCAGCACAAATATTTCTCGTCCAATTCAAGCCATTACAGAAGTAATACGTCAGACTGCACAACTAGATTTTCGCAGTTCTGGAAAGCATAAAAAATTGATAAGCCGAAAAGATGAAACTGGTATTATGGCAAATGCTGTAAGAGAAATGCGCAGCGTATTCCGCAAGCTGGTAGCTGATATGCAAAATGTCAAGGACAATATTCTTGCCAATATGGAACAGATGGAATCAATTATGTCCGAAAACAACAGTATTTCGGAAGATAACTCTGCGACAACACAAGAACTGGCCGCTGGTATGGAACAGACAACTGCCGGCACTTCTATGATGTCCGACAATGTAAATTCTATCTATCAGAACGCTATGGCAATTCAGTCACTGTCGAAAGGAGGTCAGGATCTATCTACAGAGATCAAAAACCGCGCGCGGAACCTGCGTGACACAACAAAAGCTTCCAACACCAAGGCTTTGGAAATTTATCAAACTATGAAGCAAAAAACAAGCGAAGCAATCGAACAATCAAAGGCGGTTGCAAAAATTAACGAACTTACAGACAATATAAAAAATATTTCGACCCAGACAAATCTTCTTGCATTAAATGCTAATATCGAAGCAGCGAGGGCGGGAGATGCCGGACGCGGCTTTACTGTTGTCGCTACAGAAATTGGAGATTTATCCAATCAGACATACAAGACGGTTGAGGGAATCAATCAGATGGTAACAGAAGTAAACAGCGCCGTATCCAATATGACGGACTGTATTACCACAATTATGGATTTTCTCGAAAAAACTGTTGTCGCAGATTACGGCGCATTTTTATCGGTCAGCCAGAAGTATGAGAACGATGCCACATCATTCTTTGATTCCATGAATACAGTGTATTCCGATATCTCAAATTTAAATGAGAGAATCAACGAAATTGCGCAGACGATCGACAATATGAATCAGACCATCAGCCAATCTGCGGAGGGCGTTAGTCTGATTGCAGAAAAGTCAAGCAATGCGGTCAGCAAAACGGCAGAAGGCTACAATATTTTGACACAGAGCAAAAAATCCATGGAAGAACTTAAAAATATTATTGAACAATTCCATGTTTGATTATTTTTAAAAAGCTGCTTTTACACCAATGGCAGATGCAAACTTTAAATTGGCATCTGCCATAAATTTATGGAAATAAGTATCGGAAAACTACATTCTGAACGCCCTAAAATAAAACAGCAAAAATTTCAGCATTTAAGAAACCTTACGAAATTATGAATTTTTCGTTTTCCTTGAATTTCTTATTGTTCTTTTGAAAGTCTAATGCTATAATCATCTACGATTCTTTTTGGCTATTATGCCAGTTGCATTTTTACCAAGATTCTAGTACTGTTTCTGCCTGAAAAGCATAAATATACATGAGACCCCCAACAATAGGCTTTTTCTTGGCGGCAAACGTCTAGGTCGTATTTTAACCTTTGCTTATAAAAGCGTAAAAAATACGCAGAAATGAGGTATAGTGTGAAATATTTTCTTAAAAAATACAGTCATGCATGGGTACTTCTCTATTTTTTAATTTATATGCCTTGGTTTGCATGGCTGGAAAAAAATGTTAAAACAGAGTTTTCTGTTATCCACATTGATCTGGATGACAAAATACCATTTTGGGAAATTTTTGCAATCCCTTACTTTCTCTGGTTTGCCTATATTTTTGTCGCTATCGCCTATTTCTTCTTGAAAGACCGCAGTGAGTTTTATCACTGCACAGCCTACCTTTTTATCGGTATGACAATCTGCCTTATCATCTATACTGTTTGGCCAAACGGACATGATTTGCGGCCAGATCTTACATCGCTTGGCAGGGAAAATATACTGACCCGCCTGATCGGATGGCTTTATGGCACAGATACCTGCACAAATGTTTGTCCAAGTATCCACGCTTTCAACTCCATTGGCGCATGTATCGCAGTATACAAAAGTAAGCATCTAAAAGAAAAATATTGGCTTAAAGCAGGCACTTTTATTTTAACCATTCTAATCTGTATGTCCACTGTATTTTTAAAACAGCACTCCTTTTTTGATGTAATCTGTGCTGGACTGCTTGGTCTTGTTATGTATCTTCTTGTCTACGTGCCGGATTATCAAAAATTTTACGAGCGGCGCCGCGCAAGAACGGCGGCCAGAAACAGTGCTGTCGGTTAAGAGCAAATTTAAAAGCCGTCGATTTCATGTTCTTCAGAAATTCTGCTGAAAAACAAGAAATCGGCGGCTTTTCTATTCATCGCCCTAATATTTCATAAGGAAAAATACGATCCGTATTCTCGAAATAATACAGTTGCATTTTCCATTTTTAATAATAAAAATTTATTATCATCCAAACTTAAATATTTTCTTTGATAACTTATACCCTGCCTTTACAATCCATCTGCCGATTCGAGATTTAAAATTCATGCTGACTCCAAGAAAATTATTGTGAATTTCACGGTAAAGCCGCTTGTCTTTTTTCTTTAAATCCTCCCAGAGCAAGTCCTTTTTTCGGATACTTTCTTCTGAGCCTTCCTTAATCAGATAGACGGAAGTAACCGTCATCATAATGGATAAATATTTTATCATATACCGCTGAAGCTTTTTGTTTTTTAACGCCATCACATCACAACAATTAATCATATACCGATTGACCAACTCCTGCTGGTCAATCCGACGTATCATATTTGCTTCGGTTACAGACTGATCATCTCTCCCGATAAAATAGCGGTAAAGGTTTACATCAAGATAATACATTGTTTTAACAAGCGGAAGAGGTTGATAAACAAAAATATTGTCTACATAAAACGTATGTTTTGGCAGTACAAGTCCACAGTCCCGCAGCAATTTTGTGCGGTAAATCACCGAATGCATCAGAATATAATGCCCCTGCCGGAAATATCGGACATCGTCCCATGTAAACACGCGACCAACTGGCAGTGCCGTGCGGTAGTTAATCACTTTCTTTTTGTCCTCCGCCACTTTTTCATAAACATAATTGGCGATAAACATATCAAGGCTTGTACCATCTTCCACCGTACTGCGCAGAACAGATAATGTTTTTTCATAAGCTGTTTTATCCAGCCAGTCGTCGCTGTCAACCACCTTAAAATAAATGCCGGACGCATTGGAGATTCCAGTATTTACAGCCTCCCCATGTCCTCCGTTTTCCTGATGGATCGCTCGAACAATCGACGGATATTTTTTGGCATACTGATCAGCAATTTTTCCAGTATCATCTGCAGAGCCATCATTCACAATAATAATCTCCACATCTTCTCCACCTTCCAGTATACTGTCGATTGCTCTTGCCATATAAGCTGCCGAATTGTAGCAAGGCACTGTTACGGTCAATAATTTCATTGCTGTTTTTTCCTCCCTGTATGCATTCCAGAAACACAAATTTTAAAATCGGCTGCCGGAAATTTGATACTGTTTATCGGATTACAATAAAATAATAATCATTCTCTCCCAAAAAGCTCTCTGCTTCGCGCATCGCCAAATGCCGCTTTGTACCTCGTTCCGGCTGCACCGCTGTCACGCCCGACTTGTCATACCCAGTAATCAAGATTGCTTCTCCATTTCCATTCACCGCGACCACTGGATTTTGACAATAGACATAATACAGTGCTTCATCCAACGTCACTCCCGAAAGTTTCATAACATCCGCTTTGATATATTGCTCAAGCCAATCTGTAAGCTTTGCTTCTTCTGGATTGTACAAAGAAATATCTGCCTGCACATTTCGATATTCCAAAAGAAGGCGGATACATGCCGTCAGCGAGTTCGCACCATTGTTCTTCTGACTTATGCTAATCCCCGGAATCTCCGCAGCAAAAGCCTTAACTCCTCTGCTCCATATTACCTTCCCGCTGCTTGTAATTACAGAACCTGTTGTTTTGTCCGCCAGAGCAATTGCCTCTCCAGGTTCTTTTGTCATATTGACAACATCCCCGTAAGCATAAGCCAGATAATAATCGCCGCAGTAATTTGGCATATTGACACGCACAGTCACGTCTTTGGAAATTACCACATTCTCTGTTCCGACAGACTCTGGAATCTGCTTGATCAAAACCACAGACGGCATCGACAAGTAGTATTCCGTTTTCATCAGATCCGTCACACGTTCTGAAACTTTTAAATTCTCCGACGATTGGCTGGACTGATTTAAAATATAATCCGCTTCTGCCGCCTGATAACGTCTCTTGCCGGAGTTTGCCCATGTCACGCGCTCCATCTGAACTACATTTTCTTCCACAAATACTTTTGTAACAAAAAAGCCGTCCTTCTGATAAGTCTTTAGACTATTTCCCTGAAAATCCACGATATTGACAACACTGTAAGCGGCAATTCGCGTCCCATCAGCAAGAACCTCCACATTTTCTTTTGCTGTACTTCCAAGAATTAAATTTGCATCGATCATTCCAAGCAAACCGACAATCTCACCTTCTTTCGCCCGGATCTCCGTCCGGCTGCCTGTATCAAGATCCATTACATGCACACGGTTTGTTCTGCCATGTTCATTGGCCGACTGCCATGCAATAATATGTTTCTCTCTTGAATATGCAATTGTGTCCTCAGTCACATTCTCAGCAAGCACAGAAAGTTTTCCTGTAATTAAATTGTACTCAAAAATTGTATCATAAATATGAAAGAAGAACGTCTGTTCTCCATTGCAGTACGTAAACCTTCCAAGCCATTCCTTCAGCAATTCGTATGTTGTATTCATCGGAAAATAAGCTCTCTCTTCAATGGTTTTCGACGAAGGATAGTACGTGTAAAGCAGCATCCCAACGCGCCCTTCATATTCGCCGCGATTCATATAACCATATACAAGAAAATCAACGGTTCCTTTATCATCGACTGAGAGCAGACGAATATCATGCTTGTCATAAATATCACGAATATAGTCTGTCTTTTTTTCGCGGAATGTAAACGCTGTTGTCAGTACATTATCTTTGGCTGTATATACATAAAGTGAGCCGTTTCTCACAAAAGCAATGCTGGAATTCTCTTCATTTGCCAGCATCTCAGGTTCTGTTTTTCCTGTAATACCAAGCTTAAATTCATTTTTAGCAAGGCTGGTATTTTTGACATCAAACATTGCCTCCATCGTTCGTTCATAGTTAAACAAATATATTCTGGCCGCGGTATACTGAAGCCGAAAATGTTCACTCACATAATAGGTTTCCTTCCCTGTAGGTGTCTGCACTTCCAGATAACTGTCAAGCACAACAGAAGCCATATCCTGTGTGTACTCTGTAATTGTCGGCACCCCCACATAAATCTGCTGTGGAGCTAAGTCACCATAACTTAAAAAATCAAGACTATTGTTGATGGTTGCCTTTGAAAAATCTGTTTCATCTGCATTTCTCTTTGTTTCAAGATACTTTGATACGCTCTTTGCCTTCTCCTTGTCCAACAGTGCATCATGAAACATTTCAACATACTGCACCTTCTCCTTTAAATGGGAATTTGTGTAGAGCTTAATGCGCGTGTAATAATAAATTCTTTTACTTTCATTACTGATTAGCGTCAGCTTAACTACATATTCCTCTCCCGGTACATACTCGCCTTTGAGCCTGATCTTTGCAAATTTTGTCGCAGTGATCCCTTCCTCTGGAACTGCTTCCTGTTTGTCCAGCGAGATAACATAATTTTCCTCCACCTTATCACCGAGTGCTGTCTCATAAACTTCAAAAATAACCTTTTTAATATTGTAGGAATTTTCGGTAATCACAAGCTCAAAGATCTTATCCTGATCGATCGGCGTGATGCTTTCCCGCACAAGCATTGCATCGAGATTCGAACAATATCCATGCAGCAGATTTATCTCCTCCCCTTCAACCTGTATCGCCACAACCGGCAGAGTAGTTCCCTGCATCTCAATCGTCTTTTTGTCCGCGCTAAAAACTCGCTCTCGCATACTGCTTCCAAAATAAAACAGAGCGCCTCCAAACAGAAACACAAGCAATAAAATCCGATATACAACCTTCAAAGATAACCTCCATAAAATCAAAACTATAATTATCTGCCCATTATTTTATTTTTTCTCCAAAAACAGATCACGGTATAAGGCAGGGCTGACATGCAGCTGTTCGATACAATTTTTATACTGCTCAAATCGCTCCCTTTTTATGCCAGAAGGAACAATATTATTGCGCCGAACTGCACGCAGCAAAATATTCTTTGGCGTATGTTCCATATCAATAAATTCCAGTACCTGAACACGGTAGCCGATATGTTCTAAAAGTTCTGCGCGCAATCCGTCCGTGACTAGCGCTGCTATGCGCTCCTTCAAAATACCATAACGGAAAACCGGCGCCAGCACCTCGTTCGCTATGGTACGGTTCAACTCATGCTGACAGCATGGAACGCTTAAAATAACTTTTGCATTCCAGCCCACGGCCTTTTCCAAAGCATAGTCTGTCGCCGTATCACATGCGTGGAGAGTCACAACCATATCAACCTGTGTACAACCATTGTACGATGCGATATCCCCCTGCAAAAAGTTCAGTTTCGTATACCCAAATCGAACAGCCAATTCATTGCAGTGTGCAATAACATCCTCTTTTAAATCCAGCCCTGTCACTTGTGCCGGATATCCTTTCAGTTCATTTAGATAATAATACATAGCAAAAGTAAGATACGATTTTCCGCATCCAAAATCCAAGATCTGCAGTTCTCTATCTTTTGGCAGCTCTGGCAGCACATCCTCAATAAACTCCAAAAAGCGGTTGATCTGCCGAAATTTATCATATTTTGCACGTACCACTTTACCTTCCTGCGTCATCACGCCCAGTTCTACCAAAAATGGCACAGGAATTCCTTCTTTTAAAATATAAGATTTCGTGCGGTTATGAGAAAAATCCTGACTGCCGTTATTTTCTTTCTTTTTCTCCCGAATCGTCGCTTTTCCCTTGCTGCTGATTAAAATAGTAGCATCCGCACGACTGGACTTAATTTCTACTTGTTTAAAGCAGCCTTCCAGCCAAACAGGAAGTTTTTGGGCAAGACTATCCACAGTAAAATTTTCATGAAATACTTTCGTGCCACGGTATTCACATGCTTGAAACATCAATTCTTCTTTTAATATCACAGGCCGAATGGTCACCTTTTTTAACTCTTCCGATTTTTTGTTGTTTGACAAAATGATATGCGACAATTCTTTGTCACAATATTTTATAATCGTCTCTCTAATTTTCTCTTCCATTTAACACCGGCCTTTCTGCTTCTATATGATACCCTGTTTTCCAAGAAACTGCAATGAAGAATTCCTTAAATTTTTTTCACAAAATCTCAAATTTCTTATTCTAAATCAACAGCCTGCACATAAATTGTATATAGCCGCTGTTATTTTATATAATATTTTAATCTGTTTTTAAATACATAACTTTTCAAGTTCAAAAAACCATTGTTGATAAGATTGATAAAAACTTATACTATAAGAATCATAAATCAAACTAATATTTATTAAAATAAATAATTTTTCTCAAAGTTGTAATTATGGAAACGATACATAAAAATAAAAATTTATATGTTTTTATATAATGCTTCTTTATAAAAATAACTTGAAATCAAAGATCTGTCTGCTTATGTTAAAATACTAAATTTATTACTTAAAATCAAAAACCATTTAACGATATTCGACAGATTAAGTATAAATTACACAAATCTTTAAATCAAGTTTACTGTATACATAGTAAAAATAATCTTTTTATCATTATTGTAACTTAATTAAATATTTTTTATGGAGGAATTTTTATGAATCCCAATTTACTCGAACGTGATTTTTCTTATTTTCGCTCTCTTTATCCGCCGTTTGGCGCACAAATTCTTGGTTTTGTAATACAGGAAGTCGAAAAGATCTCCTACCCAGAAAGCTTTTTATTTGACGAATACCCTGATGCAATAACGCTGGAACATATGTCCGACAAAATCTTATCAGAAGTTCAGGATGAACTTTGTGCCACGACCCAAGAATCTCAGCTGCCTGACGGCGAAGTTGCCGTCAGAAATGAAAGTCCTTCTCTTGCCCTTTTAATCAAAGCGCTTCTTTTTGACGAAATTATGCTGCTTCGGCAGCGCAGGGCTTCCATTTTGTAAGAAATTGTGTTATCCTTAATCTTAAGAAAATCACAATAAGCGATTGCGAAACCGAAAAGAATGCACAGAACAATCTATACCATTTAAAAATATTTGTTTTGCATACAACTTTATAAAAATTCTTTGTTTCTCAATCGCCTAAAAAATGCCAAAGAAAGGATTTAAGGTTATGGAAAACACCAATTGCATATTTTGTAAAATTATCTGCGGGGAAATCCCGTCAGAAACACTGTATGAAGATGAAAATTTTCGTGTGATTCTTGATATTGCACCATCCGCAAAAGGACATGCTATTGTCATTGCAAAACGCCACTGTACTGATTTATTCTCCAGCGACTCCGCAACAATGTCCAACGCTCTTTTTGTAATCGCCAAAGTAGCTGACGCAATAAAAAAAGCTCTCGCCTGCGATGGAATCAATATACTGCAAAATAACGGAAAAGCTGCGGGACAGTCTATATTTCACCTGCATTTTCATATTTTGCCTCGCTATAACGATGATAATTTGACCATCCCTGGCAAAACTCTTTCATATTCAGACGGAGAAGCTGCGGAAATTGCGGAAAAAATACGGCAGGAACTTGCATCATCACTTTAACACAAAAATCAGCGGCAAAGCAGAACCAAAAAGCAATGAATTTTTCTGGATGGTTCTGCCCTGCCGCCATACGGCTTGCAAAAATTTATTTTTTCACTAAACTTTTTATACTGTCTTATTCTTTTTTTCTTCCATCACTTCTTCCATCAATTTTACAATGGTTTCTGTTGCATCGGACAGCACACTTTTCTTCATTACAGAAATATAATCATCCTTATGCTCAAATACATAATTTACGCCTGCAAGTAATGTCTCGTTTGTCAGATCCTCCTCCTTGATTAAATAGGAAAATCCTTGACGCTCAAAGGATTCTGCATTTAAAATCTGATCACCGCGGCTTGCAGCAGCAGAAAGCGGAACCAAAATCATCGGCTTGCGAAGCGCAAGCAGCTCGCAGATCGCATTTGCACCCGCGCGTGATATCACAAGATCAGCAGCGGCAAACAAATCACTTAGCTCAGCGCTGATATATTCATATTGTACATATCCCTCTACATTGTTGTATGAAGAGTCTGTTTTTCCCTTTCCGCACAAGTGAACTACTTGAAATCGCTTCAGCAATGTTGGAAGAAGATTTCGAACCGCCTCATTCACCACCGCGGATCCCGTACTTCCTCCCACAATCAAAAGAACAGGCAAACCTGAATGGAACCCACAGAACTCCAGTCCTCTAATCCGGTTCCCTGCAAATAACTCTTTGCGAATCGGAGTGCCTGTCAATACCGCTTTTCCCTGTGGAAGATACTGAACAGTTTCTGGAAAATTTGCGCACACTTTAGCAGCGGATGGAATCGCCAGCTTATTTGCAAGTCCCGGCGTCATATCCGACTCATGGATAATCGCTGGAACCTTACACCTTTTTGCCGCGATAACCACTGGTACGGACACAAATCCACCCTTGGAAAATACAAGATCTGGCCGTAACTTTTTTATTAATTTCCTCGCCTCGCGGTATCCCTTCCAAACTCGGAATGGGTCTGAGAAATTTCTGACATCAAAATAGCGGCGCAGCTTTCCCGACGCAATCCCGTAATACGGAATTCCAAGCTTCTCGATCAATTCTCTTTCGATCCCCTGATACGACCCTATGTAATGGATGTCGTAATCTTTCTCCTGAAGCTTAGAAATCAGGGCAATATTTGGCGTAACATGTCCGGCCGTCCCACCGCCGGTAAAAACGATCCGTTTCATCGCGCCTCCTTTTTTGCCCTCTGATCACACATTCTTCAACGCATTTGCAAGCTGGTCTGGACATGAAGTATTTTTCATTCCGCAGGTGGTTCCCTCCAGCTTCTTTATCACTTCGCTCACGGTCATTCCCTCAACAAGCTTGCCAATCCCCTTTAGATTGCCATTGCAGCCGCCAACAAACTGTACATTGTGCAAAATCTTTTCCCCGTTCACTTCCTCAATATCAAACAAAATTTCTCTCGAACAAGTTCCTGTTGTCTTATACGTCATCATTTCAACACCTCCAAAAAAACATATACTAACGTGACACCTATTTTATAACATTTTTCACAAATATGCAATTAAAATATTTCACACTGGAAAAAACCCTGCCTATTATGGTATAATATCGATAGATATTATACCTGCACCAGTTCGCGCTTGACCGAAGGGTAAGCATCTTCCATAGCGAACTGTGTGCATGCCCCGCAGGGAACCATATCAGAACGATATGGTATAATATCGATAGATATTATACCTGCACCAGTTCGCGCTTGACCGAAGGGTAAGCATCTTCCATAGCGAACTGTGTGCATGCCCCGCAGGGAACCATATCAGAACGATATGGTATAATATCGATAGATATTATACCTGCACCAGTTCGCGCTTGACCGAAGG
>CAMUAR010000078.1 GCA_947086895.1 uncultured Lachnospiraceae bacterium
GTCAAAGGAAGAGGTTCGGGAATGGATGGGGAAGATGCAGGGGATTTCATCATTCGGATTCTTATTTGAAGGATAGATATTATGATTACAATGGATGGCGTCAAACAGATAAGCAAAATAATATCTTTGGAAACGGCATATCGGAAGATGATTTAAGCGAAGATGTATCTGAAATTGCATAAAGTACAGATGTGTTTGAATGCGTTTATGCTACTGTCATTGACCGATATATAGACATCGAATATTCTTTCGGTGACTATTACGAAGTGCATGAAGATAGCTCTTTATTTCAATTTATTTGTGCATTGTGCAACCTGTCATGAGAACAAAAGGAGGAAGAAAGGGAAAAGGTTTTATGCAAGAGTACACGTTAAAAACGAATTTTGCGGCATTGATGGAACCATATGCAAATGAATATCTAATAGATTTTAGGAATATTGTTGAGAAAGCGTTTGCACACAGTGACAGCCGCCCGCGTCTGTTGGGGAACCTGCTGGTTCTGGAGCGCTATTGCAATACGGTGCAGCAGGGGCTGACCGCGGACAAGGCACAGCTTTGTGTATGCCTGCGGTATGCGCAGGGGCTTCTCTGGGATTATCTGGGCGGACGTGTCGCGGCGGCGGATTTTCAGGACTTTGCAAATGATTATTATGCATGGTTGTTAGAACACAATGTAGGCCCCGAAGGCTTTTGCTCAGAGCATTTTGCAGAATACTTTGCGGATTCGTGTCCGGATGCTTATGAATGGTTTGCGGTTGAGTGGAGTTGCGGGCTGTTGATGCAGCTGGTTTCCATAGAGGGCGGACGTGTGGATTACGAAGATTTTGAGGAGTGCGGAGAGCTTGATTTTTATGGGCCGCTGTGTATGCTTGACATGATGGAGGATGTCTGTATCGGGCTTACTGATACACCAGTTGTATCAAACAGGGGAACTGATTTGGAGAAGGCGATGACACAGGTACGCAAAACTTCATTATTTCAGGAAATTGTCATGCATGTTCAGAACGATCTGCAGATGGCTCTTTTGGCCGCGCCGGCGGAGTATGAGGTGCTGCGGCTTTTTAGCGCAGAATATTAGGATATGACTTTCTTAAAAGCGATGCCCCTGCTGCGGGTGTTGGAAGTGGTAGAAACCAGATTTGTTTCCCTGGCAGGCATAGACGACTTGGCGCGGCTGAAACAGCTTTGCTGCTGGTTTGACTAAGAATGATGGAGCAGAAAAAAATCCTGTCTGGAATTCTGTCAGCTGCCGTGATCCTGTGCAGCGCTTCCTGCGGCGCAGTAGAAATCACAACAACAGGCTATACGAGTTATGACGTCCGGGAGATGGAGCGCCAAATTGACGGGTTCTGGGATTATTATGAACGTTATGAAAAAGCGCAGCAGGATCTTCTATCTACTATCAAGATATGGCAGAGCAGTGCGGATGGAAATATATAAGGCTTGGCAGGTAGGAAGGCGGAAAGCAAAGGGGGAGGTATCAAAGATCCGACGGGAATATGAGCGGATACACAGTATATGAAGAGGAGCTGCCATGCGTTACATTTACTGAAAAGGATAAGGGAGTGAGTGTAAGCGCAATCTTGATACCTGCACAGGAATAACATGGATGAAAGGGGATGGAACAGCATGGGAAGCAGGAAAGAAGGCGCAGGCAGTGTTCCGTGAAAAAATAGCGGCTTTTCTAAAAGAAGCAAAGGTGGTTCCCTGGTTTGAAGTAATCGGAGATACCGCTTGGAAAAAAAATCAAGATAGAAGCTCTCCCAAAGAAGTGGCATGAAATAAAACGGATTACGTTGTAAAGGAACTGTTTTTAGATCATTGGCTCTGATAAAGAGTAATAGGAGGAAGGGGCAGTTGGATGGACCAAGAGATAAAGTTTACAGAGATATTTCCAATAAGTACTTGCCGGAGATAAGAAGAATTTTAGGAACTGTTAAGAAACAGCAATAACTGAACAGCGTGTTTTGGAGACTGCAGAGATAGATACGATGGATAACGAACAAAATAAAATTTGTGAGAGGTAAATATGGGTGTGTTAGAAACTGTCCTTAATGCAGGAAATGCTTGAAGCAGTATAACAATATAGTTGACCAATCCAATCTTTCTTTGTATAATGAGGACATAAGACCAAAAATTTAAATTTTTGGTCTTTGAATTTTCATTAGAGTGTGGCAAAATAATAAAAAGGGGAAAAAGATTATGTACAGCAAACAGGAATATTTAAATAAGATTGAAGAGTGCATTCAAAAAGGACCATACAAGGATGACTGGGCTTCTTTGTCGGAGCATGAAACGCCGCGCTGGTTCCGCGATGCGAAGTTTGGAATTTTTATCCATTGGGGAGTATACAGCGTTCCTGCGTTTGGGAACGAGTGGTATTCCAGAAATATGTACATACAGGAAAGTCCAGAGTTTGAACATCACAGGAAAACGTATGGGGAGCAGAAAGAGTTTGGCTACAAAGACTTTATTCCAATGTTTCAGGCGGAAAAATTTGATGCCAATCAGTGGGTACAGTTGTTTCAAAAGGCGGGAGCAAAGTATGTTGTGCCGGTTGCAGAGCATCATGACGGTTTTCAGATGTATAAAAGTGAGGTTTCGCACTGGAACGCTTATGAGATGGGACCGCACCGCGATGTGTTAGGGGAACTTTCCGAGGCGGCAAAGGATGCGGGACTGGTCTGCGGAGCGTCCACGCACCGGATTGAACACTGGTTTTTTATGGGACATGGAAAAGAGTTTGACAGCGATATTACAGACGCGGAAAAAGAAGGAGACTTTTACTGGCCGGCAATGCCGGAGCGTGAGCATCACGATCTGTTTAGCGAACCTGCGCCGACAAAGGAATTTTTGGAGGACTGGATGGTGCGCACCTGTGAGATAATTGACCGCTATCATATAAAGGAGTTATATTTTGACTGGTGGATTCAGCACAGCAGCGCAAAACCTTATTTAAAGAAAATTGCGGCGTACTATTACAACCGTGCGCTGGAATGGGGCGAGGAAGTTTTGATTGCGTACAAGCACGATGCGTTTATGTTTGGAACGGCGGTTGTTGATATTGAGCGCGGGCAGTTTGCACAGGTAAAGCAATTTCCGTGGCAGACAGACACCGCAATCGCAAAAAATTCATGGTGCTATACGGAAAATAATGATTTTAAGAAAGCGAAAGATATTTTATGTGATTTAGTCGATATTGTAAGTAAAAATGGATGTCTGCTTTTAAATGTCGGACCGAAGGCGGACGGCACAATATCGGACGAGGATACCAAGGTGCTTTGCGAGATTGGGGAATGGCTTAAAGTCAATGGCGAGGCAGTTTATGGTACAAGAACATGGCGCATCGCAGCGGAAGGACCGACGGCAGTTGAGGAGGGGCAGTTTACAGATGGAAAGGATAAAGTATTTACCAGCGAAGATTTCCGCTTTACAGTAAAAGGGTCAAACATCTATGTGACATGCCTTTCTTATCCGGCGGATGGCAAAGTGCTTGTGCGCGCTTTGGGCGACCAGGATGCTTCTCATCTTCCGAAATTCCATGGTATTATTGATAAAGTGGAAGTGCTTGGTTTTGATGAGAAACCAGAGTGGAAGCGCATGACAGAGGGACTTTCTATTTGCACAAAAAATGTTTCTTCCGACAAGCCGGTAGTGTTTCGTGTAACACTTCGGTAAAAGCCTCGCATTTTATAAAAAATAGAATTTAAATTTGCAGTATCAAAATAATTCAAAATGGTTTGTCTGCCGTGTAAGCAGGGAAAAATATGCTTGCCAACAGCAGACAAAGAACTATAATTTCAAAAAAAGTTTAGCACTGTCGCGAAATAATATTTTTTACAGAATACTGTATTTTATCCGATTGGAATTTAAGGTATTCTATAAAAATGTTATATTTTGCGACAGTATTTTTTCGTGGCAGACAGCAAGGAAAGAAAACGTCCTGCTGCCTGCTTTATGCAAAAGAACGTTTTTTGAAAACGATTATCTTCGTTTCATCGCTCGAATCAGCGCGAGGAGTGCAGCGATTTCTTCGTCGGTCAGCCCAGACAAATCAATTTCTTGTTTTCGTTCTAAACCAAGCAGATAGTCCGTACTTACTCCAAAAATTCTCGATATATGAATTAGAATATCATAAGAAGGAAGGCGCAGACCATTTTCATAAGCGCTGATCACAGATTTTGTTACATCAAGTTTCTTGGCGAGTTCCGCCTGTGTCATATCTCTTTTGCGGCGCAATGTCCGCAGTATTGTTCCAAAGTCAACCATAAGAAAACCTCCTTGCATTATGATACTATGGATAGAGTACCCTGAAGGTAGATAAAGTATTTGGATAGTTGACTTTTTAAAAACACGGCGATATAATATTTTTTGCAAAAAATATTGGAAAAAAACCGGAGAATTATGTGGATTGGAAGAATTAATCTGCCGAATATTTTAAAAACATGGCTGCTGTAATTGTATTATTTCACTGGAAAAAGTCAACTGATAGTGAATATAATTGCGCGGAGAGCATTTGTTGCGGATAGAAACATGAACTGTGAAATGTTTCTGACATGTATGGTATAGAAGGAAACAATGCTGCTTTGAAGGATTTTGCGAACAGAAGCGGCTTAAGAAATAAGAAAGAAATGATACTGTGAAAAATAATGTGGATGCACTTATTTTTATAAGGCTGTTTGTGCCGAGAACGTCACAAATCAGTCTTAATCTGACAAGAGAAACTGTATTGCGCAGCGTTCTCTTGCGGTTCCTCAAACAGAAACGTTCTCAGAATGGGAGATACTATGATAAATACAAGAAAACGGCTCGTTATTATCGGAGCAGGCGGTCATGGAAAGGTAGTGGCAGATGTTGCAAGAAGGATGGGATGCTATGGAACAATTGTTTTTTTGGATGATGACAGCTCTGTAAAAGAATGCGGCGGTTTTCCGGTTGTTGGAACATCGGGCGAGGCAGAACATTACCAGAAAGAATATGATATTTTTGTTGCGGTCGGCAACGCGGTTATAAGGGGAAGAATTATGGAAGAACTTAAGGCGGCAGGAGCTTTTGTGCCAGTATTGATTCACCCGGATTCGGTCGTCGGGCAAGGTGTTATGATCGGGGATGGAACGGTTGTGATGGCAGGAGCGGTAATCAATCCTGATACGCAGGTAGGGAACGGATGTATTATCAATACTTGTTCTTCTATAGATCATGATTGCAGAATCGGCGATTATGTTCATGTTTCGGTTGGCGCGCATGTCGCGGGAGGTGTTTCGATTGGGAAAAATTCATGGATTGGAGCCGGTGCGGTTATAAGAAATCAGATATGCATTGCAAAAGATTGCATGGTCGGAGCTGGTGCAGTTGTTGTAAAGGATATTGATGTAGGAGGAACATACATAGGAGTACCAGCAAGAAAAATGGCATAATGATATTAGAAATCTTTTCATTCCGAACTTGTAAAATGAAAAATATTATATATAATATTGATAGATTGTAAAGGCACTGGTTCCTTTGCAAAGTTTTTTCATATTGGATTTATGCCGTATGTGAAGTGAAAATTTTTTGATTAAAATATTGCACGGCGGAATGAGAGGAAAAATGGAAAAGCGGATTGTCAATCTTGTTGATGCATTTTTTGAAGATATACCATATTGCGAGGAAGTGTTAGAAGCGCGCGGCAGAATTGTAGAGCTGTTAAATGCAGAATATATAAAGTTAGCAGAGAAAAGTTCTGGAAGCAAAGCATTTGAACGTATTGTAGAACAGTATGGAACGTTGTCGTCGATGGCTGTATTTGCAGGTTATACGCCAGAGGATGCCGCGCGGTGGCAGAAGGATGGAGGAGCAAGTGTAATTGCGCTGAAAGCGTTAAAAAAAGAAATGAACGCACAGAGACGAAGAAGTTATCTGGTTTCTGCGCTGTGTTTATCTGCGGTGATTTATCTGATTGAAATACCTTTGGTTCAGAATCTATATTTGCTTGTTTTTTCAGCGATATCCGGTGTGCTGGCTCTTCTTGCCTTTTATCGCTATATGAAGCGGGAGTATGTTTTTGTTACAGGAAAAAATATACCGCCGCGAAAAAGTTTATGGGCAATGTGCTGCAGCTGGTGGAAAAGCAAAAAAGAAAGACAAAATACAGAGGAAAAGGAGACTGGATGTCGGTATGATACAGAGGCTTATCAGTATTTGTGCAGCTTGTGCGACCGGTATGTGAAAAGGAGTTTAAACGGGATTGCACTATTGCTTTCTGCGATTAGCCTGTTTCTTTTTTTAGAGTTGAGTTTTTTTATTTTGGGAAATTCCAAATGGTCTGAGGTAATAGAAAATATTTATGCAAATATGATTGTGGTGGAGATTCCAATTTACCTCTGTATAAAAAATGCATTTTGCATCCGGCTTGTCTGGCACCGGTTAAATTTGATTGACCGAAAAAAGTACCGAGAGCATTTTGCGGGTATGGCTTTTTTTTCAGCGCTGTATTGGCTGGCAGCAGGTCTTGGCATTGTGTTTTTTCAGGATAAAAATACCGTTCGCTATTCGGTCAATCTTCTTTTCGCGGCAGGGTGTCTGTTTGTATTTATCGTTTTTGTATATAATTTGACAGTCAGAAAAAAGATAACTTATAAAAATATTATATTAAATAAAAAAAGGGTTGCTGTTTTTGCATCAATCGCTGTTTTTACAGCAGTTTATTTCACGCTTCAGAAGGATACATGGTACACTCAGCCATATATCAATGCCACGCCGGTTGTCGAACATACAAATCACAAAATTTCCTACAATGAGAAAAACGGAGTTTACACAATTACTTCTGTTACAGAAGATTTTAAGATTCTGCATTTGACGGATATTCATCTCGGAGGAAGTTTGTACTCTTACCGAAAAGATCTCAAGGCGTTGAAAGCCGTGTATGCTGAGATTTTATATACAAAACCAGACCTTGTGATTGTGACCGGAGACTTGACATTTCCTCTTGGCGTGATGTCACTTTCGTTAAACAATTCTGCTCCTGTCAGTCAGTTCGCCGCGTTTATGCGCAATATCGGCATTCCATGGGCGTTTACTTATGGCAATCACGATACGGAGGGAATTGCAACATTGTCAAAAGGAGATTTGGACAAGCTGTATCAATCCTTGTCTTACAAAACGTCGGGGAATTTGCTTTATCCGTATGTTCAGCCGGATGTGACGGGGAGAAATAATCAGTTGATTGAAATTCGCAACAGTGATGGAACTTTAAATCATGCAATTTTTTTGATTGATTCCAACGCATATACCGGCGAGGGGCTTAATGTGTATGATTATATCCATGATGACCAGGTTGAGTGGTATGCGCAGGAGGTTGAAAGATTAAACAGGGAGGAAGAAAGAATTGTTCCTTCTATGGTATTTTTTCATATACCGCTTCAGCAGTACCGCACTGCTTATGAACTTTATGAGCAGGGCAGCAGTGAGGTTCAATACTTTTTCGGGGAGAACAATGAAAAAATGATAGACAAAGTATGCTGTTCTGATTATCCGAGCAATCTATTTGATTGTATGGTGGAATTGAAAAGTACAAAGGCAGTGTTTTGCGGTCATGACCATTATAACAATATGTCACTTGAGTATAAAGGAATTCGACTTACCTATGGAATGAGTATTGATTATCTTGCAATGCCTGGTATAGAATATAATACAAAACAGCGCGGCGCAGAATTGATTACGCTTCATTCCGATGGGTCATGGGAACTTTGTCAGATACCGTTAAATTCGATTGTAAAGTGATAAATGATTGCGAAGATTAGAATCCGGCAGATAAAAATTTTTTTATGCCGGATGGAATTTGTGTGTAAAAGATAGGACTTTATACTCGAAATAATGTTTTTTTACGAGAGTCATGCATAGATTTAACAAGAGAAAACTTAGGGCTGAAAATAACGAAATTGTTACATTAAAATAATGCTGGATTTTTTTGAAAGCCAGTGCTATACTATGCTGGTGGAGCTTTTGCCGAGACTTCTGAAAAGGCTGTCCAGCGTGTGGCTGTTTTTTCAGTTGTTTCGGACGCTCCACAAAAATGATAAAATTACGAGAAGGAGATTGGCTATGTATAAAAGTTATTCCATGGAACTTGCCGGCAGGACACTTTCTGTCGATATCGGCAGAGTGTCCGCGCAGGCAAATGCTGCTGCGTTTATGCATTATGGAGAGACGACAGTACTTTCTACAATCACGGCGTCAAAAGAGCCGAGGGAAGGGATTGATTTCTTTCCGCTCAGCGTGGAATATGAGGAGAAGCTGTACGCAGTTGGCAAGATTCCTGGGGGCTTTAATAAGAGAGAAGGCAAAGCAAGTGAGAATGCAATTTTAACTTCCCGTGTGATTGACCGTCCGATGCGCCCGCTGTTTCCAAAAGATTACCGCAACGACGTCACGCTGAACAATATGGTGATGTCCGTTGATCCAGAGTGCCGTCCAGAGCTGACAGCGATGCTTGGCTCTGCAATTGCCGCATCGATCTCGGATGTGCCGTTTGATGGACCTTGTGCGACGACGCAGGTTGGTCTTATCGATGGTGAATTTATCGTGAATCCAAGTCAGGAGCAGTGGAAAAACGGCGATCTTCAGCTGACGGTCGCCTCGACAAAACAGAAAGTAATTATGATTGAGGCCGGTGCAAATGAAGTGCCGGAGGATAAAATGCTGGAAGCTATTTATATGGCGCATGATATCAATCAGACAATTATTGCTTTTATCGAGAAGATGGTTGAGGAGTGCGGCAAGCCAAAGCACAGTTATCAAAGCTGCGCTGTGCCGGATGAACTGTTTGCGGCGATCAAGGAGATCGTTCCTTCTGAGGAGATGGAAAAAGCGGTATTTTCCGACGATAAACAAACGCGCGAGGAAAATATTCGTCAAGTGACAGAAAAATTGAAAGAAGCGTTTGCTGACAATGAGGAATGGCTTGCGATTCTTGGCGAGGCGATTTACCAGTACCAGAAAAAGACGGTGCGCAAAATGATCTTAAAAGATCACAAGCGTCCAGATGGCCGTGAGATCGATCAGATTAGACCGCTTGCCGCGGAGATTGATCTGATTCCGAGAGTTCATGGTTCAGGTATGTTTACACGCGGACAAACACAGATTTGTAATATATGTACGCTTGCACCGCTTGCGGAAGCGCAGCGCATTGATGGCTTGGATGAGAATGAAGTGAGCAAGCGCTATATGCACCACTACAATTTCCCGGCTTATTCTGTCGGTGAAACAAAGGTATCCAGAGGTCCTGGACGCCGCGAGATCGGGCATGGCGCGCTGGCGGAGAAAGCGTTGATGCCAGTGCTTCCAAGTGAGGAAGAATTCCCTTATGCAATCCGCACAGTATCGGAAACTTTCGAGTCGAACGGTTCCACATCGCAGGCTTCTGTATGTGCTTCCACACTGTCGTTAATGGCCGCAGGCGTGCCGATTAAAAGGCAGGTGGCAGGTATTTCATGCGGGCTTGTAACAGGAGATACCGACGACGATTATATTGTATTAACCGATATTCAGGGGCTTGAAGATTTCTTTGGCGATATGGATTTCAAGGTTGCAGGGACTCACGACGGAATTACCGCAATTCAGATGGATATTAAAATTCACGGATTGACAAGACCGATTGTCGAGGAGGCATTCCGCAAGACAAAGGCGGCAAGAGAGTATATTATCAATAATATTCTTACGCCGTGCATTGCCGCGCCGCGCGGGGAAGTTGGAAAGTATGCGCCGAAAATTGTTCAGATTCAGATTGACCCGCAGAAAATCGGGGATGTCGTTGGTCAGAGAGGTAAGACAATCAATGCGATTATCGAGCAGACCGGCGTTAAAATTGATATTACAGATGATGGTGCAGTATCCGTCTGTGGTACTGATGTAGAATGTATGCAAAAGGCGATCAAGATGATTGAGATTATTGTCACGGAGTTTGAGGAGGGACAAGTTTTCGAAGGCAAGGTCGTCAGCATTAAAGAATTTGGTGCGTTCCTTGAATTTGCACCGGGAAAAGAAGGGATGGTTCACATCTCAAAAATTGCAAAAGAGAGAATTAACTGTGTTGAGGATGTGCTTACTCTCGGTGATATTGTCAGGGTTGTATGTCTTGGCAAAGACAAGATGGGCCGCGTAAGTTTTTCGATCAAGGATTGCCCGAAAAAGTAAGGATATTATAGCGGGTTCTGCCGGAAATATTGCTTAGAGATGGTTGCCCCTTCTGGATGGACAAGCAGGATTATTGTGCTTGCCTGCATAAGAAGGGGCATTTTCTTTTTCCAAATTTTAATTTTTTTACATAATTTTTCTAATAATGGGAATGATATGGGCAGAGCTTTATGCCCATGCGCTGCAGGGTGTGGGGCAAGATTTTAGTATGGACAGTGCGGCGCAGAAAGAGGAAGCCTATGAGCATTCGTGATTTGGGTATTATTGAGATTGCGATATTCCTTGTACTGTTGGTGGCTTTTTTAATATTTTTTATCTTTTTTATTATTATGCGCCACAAGCAGAGAAAGTATGGAAAAGAAGATCTTTCAAGGCGGCAGAACGAAATGGAAATGGCGCTTGAGCGCAAACTGGCAAGAACAGAAAGCGAGCAGGGGCAGCGCACCGAAAGAAGCAGTCATCATTTATCGAACAAACGTTCGAAAATGAGCGTGGAACAAGACAGCCGCAGTATTGGGAAAAAGAATCCTCAAGATGTTCGATTCACCGGAAGAAACTCACAAAACCGATATTCCGCAGAGCAGCGGGACAGGATGGAACAAAGACAGAATAGAACAAAGGAAAGTTATAAAGGGACGATAGATAGAACGGATATAGAACGAAATGATATTTTGCAGGGAGAAAATCGCGTTAGCACAAGAAACCAGCAGGAGAATTTTTCCGTAAGGGAAGACTTGCAAAAAGCAAGTGAAAGAGAACAGAGATTATCTCAAACACAAAGTCAAAATTTGACAAGAAGCAGAAGAGATGATTCGGCAGAGAGGGAAACCAACCGCAGATATACAGAGAGAAGCAACACAGAACAAAGGAAGGACTGGCAGGAAAGAGACCGGGAAGAACGTCAAAACTTAACGAGAGCCAGAAGAGATGATTCGGCAGAGAGGGAAACCAACCGCGAGTATTTGGCAGAAAACCGACAGAGGTACATGACAGACAATATAGGGCAGCAGGAAAATCAAAGAGCAGATAGACCAGAAGAAAATAATATTCCATCCGCAGACTGGAAGGGTGGATTTTCTGAGAAAACCGTCCGAAAGAAATATTCGGAAGAAATTGATATGGAACAAGAAGATCGCTTACAAAATCGTGAATTAGAAGAGTTGGATCAAGAGGAAAATAGGCGATATAAATTCAATACGGATAGAGAAAAAGAGGATAATTGGCAGGTGACAGAGCAGGAAAAAAGTTATCTTCAGGAGAGAAATAAGCAGGATGATTTGTCGGAAGAAGATTTTTATAAATATTCAAAAGAACAAGCGGATCACAGACAAAATTATAACCATGAGATTGACTTTGAATGGGAAAACGGCCGATCGCAGAGAGATAACAGGAGAAACAGACAGGAATATTCTCCAGAAATACGGCGGCAGTATGCTATGGAAGCTGGTCAGGACTGGGAGACGGGAGAAGATTTAGAGGAGCGGACCGGGGAAGTGTATTATGTTTCCGATGGCAGGCGGCAAGAAAGAAATACCGATGCTATGCGGCTTCAGGAGGAAGAAATGCTGCGTATGTGGGATACGAACAGCAAGTCGGTTCGAACAGTAAAAAAACGCAGGCAGGAAGAGCCGATTTTTGTTGAAGAACGTCGGATTTCGCACCGCAGAGACCAGTTAAAAAGGATGGAAGAGGCGAAGTTAAGGTAGCAAAAGGAAATGAAAAAAGGGAGGAAAATAGAAAAATGTTTTATGAATATACATTGCCAAACGGGATTAAAGTAATCTCAGAACCGATGGAAAATCGAAGAACTGTAGCGATGGGAGCCTTTATCAAAGTAGGCTCCCAAAATGAAACAAAGGAGAACAACGGAATTTCTCATCTGGTGGAACATATGCTGTTTAAAGGGACAAAAAAGCATAGTTCAAAGGATATCGCAGATATTACAGCGAAAATGGGGGACGATGTAAATGCGTTTACCAGTGAGGAATGCACGGCGCTGTACGGTATGACAATAAGCGAAAATGCGAGAGAACTGGCGGAACTGATCGGTGATATGCTTGCAAATCCATGTTTTGACGCAAAGGAATTGGCGAAGGAAAAAAGGGTTGTTATGGACGAGATTGATCTATATTCGGATTCTGCGGAAGATCTTGTCCATGAGATGATACATAAAAGAGTATGGAAAGAAGATGCGCTTGGCTACTTTGTTTCTGGAACAAAATCAGTTGTAAAAAAGATTGGGAGCGAACAGCTTTTTGCCTTTCATCAACAGCATTATTGTGCAGAGAATATTTTGATTTCCGTGGCGGGAGGTTATAAAGAAGAAGAGCTGATTGACTGGCTCTGGCAGGCGTTTTCTGAAATAAAAGGATGCGCGGCAGACCGGGCGCAAAAAACAGCGAATCGTATAAAAAAAGAGAGGGGCAAGGAACTCGTGCTTGACCCTTACTACAAACAATACACGAAAAAAAGTATACCAAATATAAAATCCCCAGTCTATTTTTGCAGTTTTGCAGTGGCAGATCGGGACATCGAGCAGCTGCATATTAATCTGGCATTTCCAGGGATATGCATTAGAGATGACCGGCGTTTTGTGTATGCGGTATTAAATTCGGCATTCGGAGGAAGCAACAATTCCAGATTGTTCCAGAAAATCCGCGAGGAGCACGGAATGGCATATTCCGTATATTCTTACAGCAGTTCTTATGAACGTGCAGGGTTGTTTCATATTGATATTACTGTTCAGCCGCAGCTTGCTGTTTCGGTATTTCATGAAGTGGAAGGGGTGATTCGGGAATTTGTTCAAAACGGACTTTCCGATAAAGAACTTGCTATGTGTAAACAGCAGATCAAAACAGAATTGATTATGAGCTTGGAAAGCCCGAAAGCAAGGATGGATTCCAACGCGAGATTTGCGCTTGTTGAAATGCCTCTTTATACATTGGAAGAAAAGCTTGAAAAAATTGACCAGGTAACGTGTGGGGAGATTATAAAACTTGCGGCAGAGATTATGGATTTGACAAAATGCAGTTTGTGTGTGGTTGGAAATAAGAAAAACGCAGATCTTTCAGGGTTAAAGCGAGCGTGGAATACCGCTCATTGAAAAGATAAAAATAACAATTAAAAAAATAATCGGTATGCAAAAACGGGGGCAGAACAAGAACAAAAACTTTTTTAGGTATTGACATCCAAACATACGTTTGGTATAATAAAAGAAAACGTATGTTCGATTGGGACGCAGGAAAATCAGATATGAGGGGTATCACAATAGAGGAAGGCAGGTGCGCTTGTACAATCAGCATATTACAATCCTGCGGACAAGCGTAGAATCTGCTAAGTTTCCATAGAGATAGAATCTTTGGTTAAATACCGGCGATTTTTTTTAATAGAAATACATACAGAGAACGGGAGAACGGGAGAACGGGAGAACGGGAGAACGGGAGAACGGGAGAACGGGAGAACG
>CAMUAR010000079.1 GCA_947086895.1 uncultured Lachnospiraceae bacterium
TCAGATTTCGTACTTTCGCAAACACCTTATCCACTACATTGATAAATGGAATCTTGAAAATCGCATAATCTTTATCCATTCCATCCGCACCATACAATCTCCACATAATGCTCGGCGCAGTCTGAAACATATAATCAAAATCCGAATTCCCTCACGGATATCAAACAGTTTCTGCGTATAATATACACGTATTTCAGCAGAAAAAAGAACCTAAAACAACCTTGCGGTAGAGTAGGATGCGACATTGTATTTTCTTATCAATTTATATTATTATAAATCTCACCAAACTTCTCATATTTATTTATCAGATACTTCGCAATCACTTCCATTAGTTCAAAATCATTTTCATGATCAAGATCTAAAATGCCTGTGTCATACATTTCTACCATCTCGCAATAACCATCAAGTACTCCCTTTCCCAATTTCAAATATTCTGGATTATATGCATAAATTGAGGCATTCATATCAAAGATCTCAGGAGCTTGTTGTCTTGCTGTAAAATTCGATTCGATTACTTTTTTCATACCATGCTCTGTGCGTTTTACCTGATTAAAATAAGGATTTCTTCTTGCTGCGGCAACAGTTGTTGTAACATCTGCTCCTTTTTCTCTCTGAACCTCAATCACCTTTTCCAAGTCATCCATCGTCCTTAATGGCGATGTAATATCAAGATCTACTACCATATCATAATAGATGGATTTTCTCTCTTCCATCTTTGATAAACAATTATGAATTACCGTAATTTTTCCTATGGTATCGCCGGAAAGGCTTTCGTTTCTTTTGATTCTCTCAACTGTGCGCATCCCGTTATCTGCTGCTAATTCAAGAAGCTCACGGCTATCCGAATTCACAACAATATCCGCATCCATCTCCGGGTGTCTGTTCAAATAAAGGTCAATCGCTGATATTGAAAAATATACAAGATACTTTCCGCAGAATTTGCGCAAATTCTTATTTTTAATTCCTTTTGAACCTGCTCTGCCGCAGATTGTAAACAATATTCTCATTTTTCTTCCATCCCCCAGTTCCAAATATGTTGCGTATACTTTTTAATTTCTATTTTGCTCTTTTTCTTTATAATTAAATCCGGTGATTTTCCAAATACAATACAGTTATCAGGAACATCCTGATTAATAATATATGTACCTGCTGATACAACAACATTACTGCCAATATGCGCATTTCCCAGAATCGTGGAATTTGCAAACAGAATAACATTTTCTCCTATGGTCGGGTAGGAAAGAATTCCATTATTTCGGTTTCCTCCAACTGTCGTTCCCTGATACACAAAAAAATAATCCCCATAATTTGCTCTTCCAAGAACGCTCCCTATCGGATGTTCACACAGAAAATGCTGCGGCAGTTCTATCGCATAAAACCAGTCGTTGGAATGCATGATCTTATTAAGATAATAAACTTGGTCTGCTTCCTTTGCAGTACCCCCCCCCTCACAATAAATCTCATGGGAAAGCCGATACAAAAATATCATCCACTGAACAGACATGTATGGGGAAAACAGCACAGAATTCTCGTTATAAAATCGTTTGTTGGGAAGCTGATAAAAATTTTTTTCCACTGCTTTCAGTGTATTTGGTAAAGCATGGTCAATCCTTTGTTCATCTGTATCCATCCAATAGGATTTTAGCTGATGAAGCACTGTGTTTCTTATATTATTGTATTCCTCCACAAGCTTAGCCATTAAATTCTCCCTTGCGTTAATTCTAAAACCTTTATTCCGTGACTATAATGATTCGCTTCTGATATCTCTGGATTGCTGATTCGATCGATAAAATAATCCAATTCTCTTTGTTGAAAATTATCTCGTTCCTCATGAAAATCTATTGTCTTGCCCGATGTTAAAAATAAAATTTTATTATTTGCTATATCTCCAATTATCGTATCTTTTGTTGTAAAAAGTTCGATTGCTCTGATGGTTTTCTTCCCAAAATAATCCAAATGCAATTCCATAATTTTATCCGAATACTCCGCGATATAAACTGCATAATCATCGCTGTCGATCTCCAGATTGGATTTTTTTCCAATCATACTTTTTACTTTCTCTGGCCATCCAAAAAGATAGGTTAAATAATCCCACTCATGAATCAGATCAATACTGACACCGCCTCCCAGATCTTTATGTGCGCTATAAGTTTGTCTGTAGTCCTGACCTTTGCGCCAATCTGGAAGATAACTCGAAGAGATACTGCGAACCGAGATTACTTCATTTGCTGGAATATGATCTTTTATATACTGTATTACCGCATTGTAACGCAATGGACAGGCAATATAATAAATACAATCTGGGCGCAGTTTAAATTTTTTTGCCGCTTCAACCTGTGTCAGTGACACAACAGGCTTCTCAATAAAAAAGTTTTTTCCTTTATCGTGAAATTGTTTTAATGTTTCAAGATGTTTTTCTGTAGGGTTTGTTATAAAAATCGCATCATAATCGCATGGTACACTCAATAATTCAGTGTATTCTTTCTGAACTCCATCCGCCAAAACAGTACTTGACATTCGCCGAAAAGCATCGATTGTTATGGATAATCCCCTCTTTTTTGCAATCGTGTGAAGATTATGAATATGCCTTTTTGCGATGGAACCAACGCCGATAAACAATATTTTTAATTTCTTTTTTCCCATTATGCCCCCAAAACGTCGATCAGATTTAATATTTCCTGATCTTGTTCGAATCCATAAAGAGAGTTTTTTCCATAAAGTACTACATCAAAAAATTCTCTAATCTCATTTTTATATGCATTTTCTACTACAAAAGAACAATACCCTTCCATATGTTCTGACTGTTCTGTAATCATAACGGGTATTAGTTTCTTTGATATGGAATCAAATTCATACATACTTTCTGGCGTTCCGTTCCATGAAAAATAACTTCCCTCTGCATATACTTCAAGTTTTCTGACCGCAACAGGCGAAACAACATCAACAATAATCGCACCTTTACTTCCATCTTTATGGATCAATTGAATCATATAATTGTCATCAAACCCAATATTCAGCCCTGTGATTTTATCGGAGACTACATTTGATTTTTCGACACTTCCAAACGTTGCAATCAGCCACGGCAGCTCAATCGCCATAATCTCACGACAACCGTTTGTCCGTTTTTCTCCGATAAAAAAATCTTTATAGTTTTCCCACGGATGCCAGTCCGAAAGATACTGTCCAATATGATAAATGTAATTCCAATTCTTATCTTTTGTTATCTTTGATCTTAAGTATTTGATCTCTTCCCGATAAAAAAACGTGGACGAAAGAAACAGAACACAGCCATTATTTTTTGCTGTCTGCATATTTTGTGTGTATCCAGTATCAACAAGGTTAAGTTCCGTAAATACATGCCATTTTCTCTCAAGACAATCTTTTATTATTGAAGCATGGGATAACGGGGATGTACAGACAAAAGCGCAATCTATTTTTTGGTCAATCTCTTCCATGGAAGGAAACGTGTTTATATTAAACTTTTCTGCTGCCTCAATTCTTCGGTCTTCTCTTCCATCAATTCCGATCACAGAGTAATCAGGATACATCTCCTTTACCAGACGGATTCTTCTTTTTCCCATCGAACCAAGACCAATCACCACAATATTCATGCTACGCACACCTCCTTTGAGATGTGCGTTTCTGGATCTTGTAAGAAAAAAAACTTCCAATCCAAAAATAAAATTTTAGATGGTTGTACCCCCCCCCCCGAAGGATAATTCCTGCCAGTTCAAAATCAATTGCTGTATCAATATCAACACTTCTATTCTGACTCATAATATAGGCAAAACTCCCTTTCTGATATAAAAACCAATCTTGTTTAAATCGCTCACAATTAACAATATAAATCGCTCCATTTAATCGGTAAAACTTCTTTCCCGCCTGTCTCTGCTTCATGTTTTCTGGAGTAAGAAAACCAATAAATTCCCGATTATCTGGTAAGTGTCCGCACCACAATGGTGAGTGCTCTGCTTCACATACGGATACAATAGCATGTGCAGCCTTTTCTCTATAGAGAGCGTAGGCAGAAACAATATCTGCTTTTGTTCTCAGCGGGGAAGTTGGCTGCAACAGACAAAAAGTATCAAACTCTTTTCCAAGTACCCTATATCGTTCCAGAACCTCTTTTACCATATCCCATGAACTGGCTGTATCTGTGGCTGTAGCTTTGCTTCTGAGAAAAGGAACCTTTGCGTTATACTCGCTTGCGATCTTCGCATATTTTTCTGAATCCGTAGAAACCATAACCTCATCAAAACAACCGGAATCTATCGCAGCTTCAATGGTATACGCCATCAGAGGCTTACCGCACAACTCTTTAATATTCTTATCTTTCAAACCCTTTGAGCCGCTTCTTGCGGGTATAATTGCCAAATTTTTCATTGCGTTTCCGATCGTTAAAATCCTTTTGATCGCGCCTCCTGCTGTCATTATATCTATCATTTTTTATCAGGTCAATCTTGATTTGGAACTGCTAAAAAACATAATTTTTCTTTCTCCAACCATTTTATACGCATAATCCAAATCAATATTTTTCTTATACAAAAACTTACGTTATCTCACCCCCCCAGTCACTCCAATGTTCTGACCGGTTACGATATCACTTGCCGACGATAGCAAATATTCAATGGTAGGAGTAACTTCTTCAACATGGATATTTCTTCCCAGTGGGTTTTTCTTTGCATTTTGCTCTAAAATCAGCTCAGGTAAACCGGATAAGAATTTTGTTTCCATCATATCAGGTGATACGGCATTTACCATAACACCTTTCGCTGCATATTCAGATGCAAGATTCCTCATTAATCCTAATAAAGCATACTTGACTGTTATGTAGGCACTTTGAAATTTTGGAGGAATACCTATAACATAGGCACTCAACATAAAAACTACTTTCCCGTACTTTTTCTTTGACATCTTAGGAAGAAACTCTTGTAAAATCATGGTTATTGACCGCAATGAAGTGTCTATTTCCTTCTGGAAATTTTCCCATGTATGTTTGTGGAATTGAAGATTCTTTGCTTTCTGTGCCGAAAGATGAACTATATGATCTGGATAGTCCCCCGACTGCTTTATCTGCTCTATAAATGCTTTTGTACTTTCCGCCGAAGAAAAGTCCGCTTGTATTGGAACGATATTCTCCCCTATTTCCCTCCTCAGCGTTTCAACCCCATCCATTGAACAATGATAATGCGCCCACACTTTTTTATAGTTTTTCCCAATATTTTTTAAAAGCTGTATACCCACATCCGAGGATGCCCCTGTTACAAGCAGCACTTTATTATCACTCATCTATAATACCTGCTTTCAATAAGCCGCGAAGGACTTTTTCTTTCTTTTGATTCCAAATTGTAACTTTGATCTCCAGATACTTTAACTCCGTATCCACACGATTTACTTCTCCCAAAACAGTCAGTTCATCACCTGCAAAAACAGGCTTTGCAAATCGAACCTCAATTCCTTGTATTAAGCAATACTTTCCTGGAATATAACATCCTCCCAATGTTGAAATCAAAGATGCCGTAAGCATTCCATAAACAACACGACCTGGAAAGCCTTTTGTTTCAGCAAAAACTCTGTCTTTATGCAGAGGATTTTCATCCCCTGTTATATCAAAAAATTTCTGTATCATCTCCTCTGTAACTGTTTTGGAAAAACTCTCCTTCATTCCGACAAAAATATCCGATATCTTATATTCTCTCATTTTTTTCTCTCATTTTGCTGCGTAGGTCTGAGCTGCTGGAATTTTTGGGCGCGAAGCCACAAATTCTGAGATTGAAAATTTAAATTTTCAATCCTTATGCACCAATTTTCTCCAAGATAAAATCCACCATCTCGCCGACATTCTTCATCGCGTTGACTTCATCAATATTAAATTTAACATTAAATTCATCTTGGATTGCTACCACAAGATTTATCTGTTCCAGACTATCCCAATCTTCGATATCCGCTGATGATGTTTTATCAGAAAGTACAATATTTTCATCATCAAAATTATTGCAAAAAATTACGTTAAGCTTTTGAAATACTTCTCCTCTTGTCATCTTTTTACCTCCACTTGAATATGCCTGTTTTTCCTATGGTAAGTACCATTGAGCGGAAGCCGCCATAAGCTTCCCTCTTCACTCTCCGTTTCTTTTTCAAATCCCATCGTACTGTAAAAATCCTTCACCATAGAATTTTTTTCCGTTGGATAATAATAGCCTTTTATCTCTGTTAATCCATCCTTTTTACATTTGTCAGCAAGTACATCCATCATGGCAAATTCCATATCCCGTTTCAGTACCCTGCAGCTCATCAGCCATAAATCAATATGACATACTGTTCCATCTTTACGCCCGATGCATATAGCCACCACTCCATTATCACCAAACTTATCTTTCAGTTTACCATAAAGGGTGATATATTTATCATCGCCTGAAATCTCCTCGATCTCTCCTTTTGTATATCTTTTTGTCGTCAAATTAAACTGGTTGCTCTTATTTGTAAGCTGTGCGATTCTCTCTATATATAGCGGCTCAAAAGGTTTTATGGCTGCCTTCATTTCCAGCGAATCCAAATATTCCCCATAATCAGAATAACTCTCCTGTAATTGTATACGCTTGGCGTTTTGCTGATACATCATATTTCTCTTTTTATCATCGTCAGATAAGTAAGTCGTTTCAAAATATCCATTTCTGTCAATGTTTTGAATGTATTGATGCGACTCTCCTATGTTTGGAGCGCTTACTCCCGATATCTGCCCTGTGACAATAAGACTCTCTGCGGGATTGTCATCGATAAAAACCAAGCTCTCTGGCAGAAGATTTAATGCATTCGCAATTTCATTAAAGTTTTTATCTTTTGTCTCCCAATTTGCTTTTATCTCTATAAAATCCTTTGCTGAAAGTACACTGTCCGGGTGTTCTAATCCGGCTAATGCATTTTTCTTATCATTCTTAGAATTGATGTTTAGAACTATGCCCAGTTGCTCTTGCGCCTTGATGTATTGCTGAAATTCCAAATAAACTTGTCCCGCTGATGTTTCTGGACCAAGCTTAATATGATCCACCCCATCATCACCAATTACACCGCCCCACAAAGTGTTATCAAGATCAAGTACAAGTCCTTTTTTATTTTTGCCAAATATAGATTTTATAATATTTGATACATTCAATGCCAAGGTTGGAATTGCATTTACATTCAATGCATATTTATACATATGCCAATAAAACGGATCACTCCATTCCTTCAGTCCATAATCTGCTGAAATATAGTTGATATCGCAGAGAAAGAAATCTTTATGTTCTTGTGCGTACTGGTAAAACTCTGTGTTTAATCTGGACAAAAAGTTTACTGTACCATGAATATCAAAAGCATCCCTATTTCCAAGCAGACGATAGAAAGGCAGTTCAAAATTATTTTGGATAATAGGGCATCCATACTCTTGCGAAATATGCTCCCATATCGCTTTAAATTTTTGCATCTGGGAGTTGATAAGATGATTTACCTCTTCCTCTGTATCAGAAAGCATTGGATATGCTGTCACATTGCGGTTGGTCGTATAAAGATAAACAATGTCCGGTTTAAATTCAGCAAGCTGCTTATTCTTAAAAACAGCATCCTCGTAATATCTCCCATATTCGGATTCATAAAATAGTGCCTTGATCCCTTGGTTCAATAAAAATAAATCCAGCACTTGTACTATGTTTGATGTCGTTGATCCGCCAAGGATAGCAATCCTTTTCTCAACAAAAGAACTTCCTTCTGCTAACAGTCTTTTTCTTATCTTTCTTCGATTTGAAAGTATCCATCCTGCATCAAATGGATATTCTAATTCCTCCATAAAACAACACCTTCTAATTGGGGCGATCCATATCCCCATCTCCTTTAAATAAAATAACATTTTTTATTTCCGACATATAATATATATCAATATTTCTTTGTTCGAATGGCGTGAAATAATCCGGCATAATATTCCCCGATTCAGCAACCAATTTCCAGCCGCCTTTTACAAATAGGTCATCATCCACCCCCGTTTCATAGCAATCCGCATATTCACATTTATATTCTTCTAACAGCCCGTCAAGTTTAAGGGTAAAATACGGAAACAGTTCATGATCCCCCATACAATCAATTACCCTTAACAGGGCAGAATCATTACACTCCTGTACACGCAGTACGACAAAAAGCTTTTTTTCTCCCATTCTCAGCCCGTATTTAAGATAAGAAAAAACAGGATGGTTAAAATATCTTCTCTCCACAAAATCCAGACTTTTTCTTAATTGTTTTTCTCTGAAAAGGCAATTTTCTAATCCAAACTCAGTTTTTGCCATTAAAAAAGTATCAATCTTATCAATAATAATATTATCAGAAACAATATATTCAGAAATTATTTTATCTGTAACTTTTGCAATCTTGTATTTTGTTATGTCACGTAACCGATACCATTGTTTCATTTTTCCGGTCTCCAGCCCCAAAAACTTATAGATCGAAACGGTCTTTGGATTTATACCCGGTGCGGAAACGGTATGAATGCTTCCATTCTCGCGCAAAAACGACAGGATATTGACTCCTTGCATTGTTTCCGCTGTCTTGTTTGTTTTCCAAATAGCAAGTGTAACATCCCGATTCTCTTTGTCATAGGGAATGTAACCAAGTATCCCATTGATCGTGTTATCATGCTCAGATAAAACAAAGGAGATCTCATCGTTCCACTTGTGCTGGAATTCAAACAGCTTTCGGTCACGGCTCATAATGTGATTTGTTTTCCAATATTTATTTATAAATTCCATGATAACAGGGATATCACTTTCTTTTGCAAACCGAATCATTCGAACTCCCCCTTCATCCTATCCATTTTTTATAATTCTGACTTTTTGGCGGAAAATCATTGCAGTCCAGCCTTGGCAATTCCAGCGGCTGATCCTTTCCAATCTCTGCTGCCTTGACCTCTGTCGTAAGCCCCAGCACAGCCCCTTTACTGGAAATATAATCCAATACATCCTGATTGTAATTACCATATGGATAGTTCATCACCCAGCAATTCCGATCAATAAATTCATCCATTACTTCCAAAGCTTTATCCACATCCTGCTGCATTTTTGCTCTATCCAGGTTTCCAAGCCAGTAGTGGTCATATCCATGTAGACCAATAAACATTCCATGGCATTTCATTGTTTTGATGTGTTCTTTTGTCATATATAGCTCGTAGGCAAGCTGTTCTTCGGAAACCCCAACATACTTTTCAAACAGGTCGGAGGAGATCTGATTTCGAAGTTTCTCAGGAAGCACGGTCTGGAGAATACGTTTTATAAAGATAATCTCTTTACTGTCAAATCGACTCTCTACCGCATACTCATAAAACAGCTCTTCATTGGAAGGATAGCTGAACTCTGTTCCACGATAGTGATTAAGCCGTTCAAAAACATCTTCCACCAAGGAACTGATGTTTGCGGAAGCTAAGATATAATGAATTTTGTTTACATCCAAAAGCTGATGTGTTGTAAAAGTTTTTCCTGGAATAAAAAAGGAACCCTGTACACCAAATTCTTCTAGAATAGGCAGAATGTAGGTATAATTATCAATGTAGCCGTCATCAAATGTAAGAAGTACTGAATTTTCAGGTAATTTCTGCCCCCCCCCACACGCTAAAATGACTTCTTCCATTGTTACGATAGAAAAATTACTTTTCAGAAATTGTATTTGCTGTCGAAACAAATTCACATCAAGTCCTTTGATTTTAGGATAACGACTATGTAATAAATCTCTTACATAATGATACATTACAATTTTTAATTGATTCATACGATATCTTCTCTTTCTTAAAATTTTAGTAATATAATAAATATTATTATCAAATTTTATCTACAAAATATCATAAAACTTCTTTTTTAAATCTATTTTCCTGTTTTCAACGATTTCTAATACCTTCTTTGCAATCTTTTTGGCGGCGGTTCCATCCCCATAAGGGCTTTGCACATTTTGGCAGCGCTCTTTAAACTTTTCTGTTAAAGATAAAGTGATGGCCTCTGCAATAAACTCTTTTTCTGCCTTGCAGTTAATAATACTTTCTGCCTGCGCTCTTCCCCTCTGCCGATCGCCAATATTTACTGTAGGGACGTGAAATGCCGGTGCTTCAATTATTCCACTTGATGAATTCCCCAAAACAAATTCAGAATATTTCATTAGCGAAAGATATCGTCTTACCCCAAGAGAAGTGAATATATGGAGATTTGAAATCCTGCTTTCGGCTCGATCAAAAAGTTCGTTAATCCGTGCACCACCTTGATCCGCATTTGCCTTTGTCACGATAAATTCTATTTCCGAAAATTCCTGGATTGCCTCAAGAAACTCCGATATTTGTCCATCTACGCCGCCACCTTCCATAGTAACTGGATGATACGTGCAAAGAGCATAATGGCAATTTCCAAGTCCTACACTTGACAGTGCTTCTGCCTTGTTCATATCCGCAACATGCACGATATTATCAATGCTGGTTGAGCCATAATTAAATACTCTTGCTGGATCTTCTCCAAGCTGTATCACCCTTTTTTTGCTCTCCTCATTTGTAACAAAATGAAGATAACTGATTTTTGTGACTGAATGACGAATCCACTCATCGAGCGCCCCTTCGGTTGTATCCCCTCCACAAAGGTGAAAGATAGGAGTTTTTGTATTTCCTGCAGCGATTGCTATCGCAAGAATTTCATATCGATCACCGAGGAGAAGCACTGCATCATACCTCTTTTGCAAGAATAACTCTGTAAATTTTACAAGAGTTTCCGATTGATTTGCAGAAATATCCACCTCGGAATTTGACTTGACTGATATCGGAATACAGTAATCGATTCTATGCTCAATTTCTTTTATTGTCATACCGTAATGGTCGCTTAAATGTGTTCCTGTAACAATAAGCTCAGCTCGAAATTCATTGTTTTCGTATTTTCGCAATTCTTTTATTACAGGGGACAACAAACCATACTCCGCTCTTGTCGCTGTTACTACCGCTATTTTTTTCATAACTATACCCGTGCATATCGCAGGTCTGCCTGCGATACTGCATTAATAAAGAGTTTGAAAGTATTTTTCTTTCAAACTTCAATCATCTCATCTTCATGAAAATCCCTGCTTGCTCTTGTTCCGAGAATTTCATACCATCTCATAGGGCTAATGCCATTTCCCGGACGCTTTGTTGTTAAATTTTTTTCTGTCAGCATCTCGCCTTTTTTAATATCTCTGGCAGCAATAATACTTTTTCTTGCAACAGCGATATTCTTTTTTTCGGATTCCGAAGGTTTCTTTTCTTTGTTTCCTATCGCCAGTTCTATATTTCGAATCGCTCTTACCATTGCTGCAAGTTCCTCTGGTTCCAAGCTTGCCTTGTGATCTGGTCCTTCCATCTTACGATCCAAGGTAAAATGTTTTTCAATCACTGCTGCTCCCATTGCTACTGCTGCAATTGGAACTTCGATTCCCTTTGTATGATCCGAATATCCAACGTTTCCGCCAAATTCTTTTTGTAATGTCTGCATCGCATTGAGGTTTACTTCCGCATAGGGTACAGGATACTGCGTTGTACAATGAAGCAACGTAATTTCTCCCGCATGATTTTGTTTTAAGAGATCGACCGCAGCTTTCACTTCTTCTAACGTACACATTCCAGTAGACATAAGAATCGGTTTTTCTGTCCTTGCCAATCGCTCCAAATAAGGAAGATTTGTGATTTCTCCAGAAGGAATTTTCCAAAAAGAACACCCGATTTCTTCTAAAAAATCAATGCTTTCCAAGTCAAAAGGCGTTGACAGAAATTGTATCCCAACCTTTTTACAATACCAGGATAATTCCCGAAAATCATCAAAAGGCAAAAGTAACTTTTTCAGCATTTCTGCCTGGGACAGTTCTTTGCTCAAATTTTCTTTTTGATATTCCGCAGCCGGCGCGGTTTTTGTCACCAGGGAATGAAGCTTTGCAGTCTGAAATTTCACGATATCCGCACCGCTTTTGTATGCTGCATCCACGAGTTTTTTCGCAAGATCCAGACTCCCGTTATGATTTACTCCTGCCTCCGCGATAATCAATGTATGTTTCATTCCATAAACTCCCGTTTGTCCTTAAAATATTTTACTGGTTTTGCCGGAATCCCAACTGCTGTACAATCTCCTGGAATATCCAAGGTTACGACTGCGCCAGCGCCTACAATACTTCCCTTGCCGATTGTTCTCCCCTGGATTACCTGCATTCCAGTTCCAAGTTCAGCGCACGCACCAACCACCACATTTCCCGATAAATTTGTTCCAGGATTCACCGTTACAAAATCTCCGATTATGGTATCATGCCCTATGGTACAGAGCAGATTAACAATTACATGGCAGCCCAGAATTACATCGACAGTAAGCACTGTTCCTGCACAAAGAATACAACCTTCACCAATTCGAACCCGCTCTGAAAAAATTACACTCGGATCAATCAATGTTGCAAATCGGATATACGGATTTTTCTTCAATTGCTCAATCACTTTTTTTCTTCGAATCGAAGAGCCAATTGCGCATACTGCCCATACCGTATGATCTATGGTATCTAAATACATATCATCACCAACGATTTTATACTTTGAAGAAACTTCTCTTTGTGGTACAGCATCCCTCTCAATAAAGCCTTTTAATTCCCATTCTGGTGACTTTTGATTGATTCGATCCACCAGCCACGCAATTTCTCTCCCAAAACCGCCTGCCCCTACAATATATAATTCTTTTTTATTCTCCATGGTTCCCCCCCCTACAAAAATCTGCGGGAGACTCTCCCATATTGTGCAGGAAGGAGAAATTTAATAAAGATTACCCCCCCCCTTA
>CAMUAR010000080.1 GCA_947086895.1 uncultured Lachnospiraceae bacterium
TTCTCTGTATCTTTTTGTGTCAAATCCTCAATAAAACTCTCTTTATTTTCGTTGTTCTGCTCTTCGAAACAAAAAATTTCTTTTTTCTTATTATAAATTTTTTGTATTCCAACGAGCAAATTCCCATGTTCTTTGTAATACTCTGCTGCTTCTTTATAATGTTTTTCCCAGGCAAGTTCTCTTGTTCCCTGCCATTTCATCCCGATTTTTTCTAATTTTTCAATTTGTGTTTTACTTAAATTTCCAGAAACTTTTCCCGCATACACTTTTCTTTGTGTCGCAAGCCACATTCCAAGCGAATATCCATCCAGAGTTTTATAACGTTTTGGCACATTTAAATTTCTATGTTCCTGATAATATTCTTCCGCCATCGCATACATTGCATCCCACGATGCGCCAAGTGTTTCATTTAATTTGGCAAACAGCATCCGACAGTCCTGCACTTCGTCAATAATCTGGAAGGTTTCGTTTACCAGCTCGTTTTCTCTTCCCAAAGCACGGTAAGAAATTATCGCTTCGCGCAGCTCTTCTTCCACCGCGCCAATGCTGTACAGATTTTCAATATTCATCACAATATCAAAAATGATGGGCTGTTTTTTTCCGCCTGCTGCTAAGGCTCGTCCAATCTGCTGTTTATAAATGGTCGGAGATACCGTTGGGCGCAGCAAAATCACGCCGTCAATATTATTTAAATGAATTCCTTCATTCAGCATATTAATACAGTACAACAGCTTTAAATGGCAGCTGTGATCTTCTTGAAATGCTTGAAATTCCTGTGCTGCTTGTTTCTCCTCGGAATATACGGTATAAATATGAGGCGCCGGATCTATATTGGCAAACCACTCAGAGGCAAGTTCTTTCATCTCATTTAAATGGTCATAGTTCGCGCAAAACACAAGATATTTTCCATAAATGTTCTCGGATAATATTTCCTGTTTTTCAGTGAAGATAAAATGTTTTGTTTCTTCTGTTTCTTTTGTAATTTTTTCTTTTTCCCTTTGCAGTTTTTCTATTTTTGTTTTGGTTTCTTTTGACTTTAATGTTTTTTGCCAATCATCGATGCATTCTTTTCTTTTTTTTATTGGCGTAATATATTTTGCAAAAATCTGATCCAGTCCTTCTGCTTGCTCCAATGCTCTGCGCAATGCTTCTAGCTGCTGTTCCGCCGTATCGCGCACAACCTTGTTTTTTGCTTGTTTTATCCTTCTTTCATACTGTTTGAATTCTTTTTGATAGGAATAAATGGATAACACATATTTTGGTGCTGAAAGAATTCCTGTTGCAATCGCTTCCCCAAGTGTTAATTCCGAAGCAATATTTCCCTCAAATAACTCCCATGCCATATCGCGCTGATTGTCTAAATAGCGAATATTGGTTGCGGAAAGTCCTAATACTTTTGCTTCGGAATACTTTTTACGAAGCTGTTCTACTCCTCTGCCCCATCCCGCTGCACCGCAGCGGTGGAATTCATCAAGAATAATATAATCTGGATTGATTTTCGCAATCTCTGCTTCACTCATCCGCATCAGCTTTGCGTAAGTATAAAAATAGATATTTTTTAATTCTGGCGGTATATTAAATTTTTCTCCAACAATTTTAACATCGTTTTTTTCTTGTTTTTTGTTTTTATTTTGATCTGCAGTATTCTGGTATTCCCCTGATTTGTTTTCCTTCTTTTTTGTTCCAGAATTTATCGAACCAGAAACCGCAATCCAATTTTCGATCTGCGTTCGAAAAATATATTCAGAAGGCGACAACCAACAAACTCTTTTATCCTGATTTTCCTCACAAAGTTTCAGTGCGATAAAAGATTTTCCTGTTCCGGTTGGATGGATTACCGCTGCCTTTCCCGCAGCATCCAGCATGGAAACTGCGGATTTGTACGCTGTTTTATTGTGCCAAAACAATTCCACTCCCATGCCATTTTTTCCTCCCAAACAGGTAATGAAGTGAGTACCTTCATTACACAGTAGGATAAAAGCTTGTATTTTCAAGATTTGCTGTATGTTCTGACGGCGAATTTGACGGCGAATGGATGGAATAATTTAGAACTTAAAAGACTATCATTTATAAATAAATATATTATATTCTATATACAAAACATCTGTTCAAAAGCGATATGGATATCCAATTTTCTATTGATTAGCAGCTGGTTTGACGGCGAATCTGACGGCGAATAAAAAATAAAACATAAAAATTTTTCCAAAAAATGAAATAAACTCTGCCAAAACCCGCTGTTTTCAAGGCTTTCTTCTTCTTTTTTATTTCTTTATTGTTTCTTTTAAAGGAAAAAAACAGATGGAATCGTTTCTTTTTTACAAGTAAATATTTGTAAAATTTATCAAATCCATTGACAAGATTGTAATGTAGTGATACAATCATGATGCAATTTCAATTGAATTTTATAGTTTGACGACAAGTTTTAGTAAATTTTTAGATGTGTAATGAAGGTACTCACTTCATTACCTTTTTTTTGTATAATTTTTTGTTATTCTCTATTATAAAAGGTAAAGGGACTGTCGCTTTATTTCGACTGCCCCTTATTCTGTAAAATTTATTTCAGCCCCAGCAACATCCTGATATCAATGATTCCATGCCCTTGCTGTTCTTCTGGTAGTCCAAGATCCACAGAGGATTGCCAGAGTCTTTTTCTTATCTCCTCTGGATTTAGCCCAGGTTCTTTCTGAAGCAGTAGACAAATTGCTCCTGTAACCATTGGTGTTGACATAGACGTTCCGCTCTTTTTCAAGTAGCCTGACCGAAACAATCTGGATTTTATCGCACGGTTCGACATCACTTGATTCCATTCCGCCTGCGTCCAAAGTCCTCCCGAGGAAAACTGTCTGCCTGGAAAAAAGCGAACGAGCCTTCCCCTAATATCGTGCGGCAATGGGGCAAGGCTCGTAATGCCTCCCGCTGGAGCGACAAGATCTGGCTTTTTTACTCCTTCTCTTGTCGGTCCGCGCCCTGAATACTGATTTGCAAATTTTCCTCTCTCTGACGCTCCTACTGTCACCATATTGCGGCTGCATCCAGGTACTGTGATTGTTCCGGGCGCTGGTCCTAGATTTCCTGCTGCTCCGACCACGCATATTCCGCTTTCCCAGACTTTTTTTATCATATCAAGCAGACGATAGTATTCATCGTCCAGTTCATCATAACTTGCTCCAAACGATAGATTAAGTACCCGAACACCTAGTTCTTCCCTTCTTTCCAGCAGCCATTTCATTGCGGCCATCACACAACTAGGTTCTCCGTCTCCTCTGTGATCTAATGCTTTTAGCACTACCAGCGTGCATTCTGGTGCAACCCCGCACCACCGTCCTCCTGCCAGCCTGCCGCTGCCTGCTAAGATTCCGCAAACATGCGTCCCATGTCCAGAATCATCATAAGGCATCCTTTTTAAATTTATAAAATCTCGGAACATCCTGACCCTGTCGTAAGGTATATCTGGATGTGATCCGATTCCAGTATCTATCACGGCGGCTGTAATTCCCTTCCCTGTATACCCTGCTTGTAAGGCCTCTCTGGAATGAATCAGCCTGCATACATGTTCCATTCTGCCCCCAGACCAGCGAAATAGAGTTTTCAGCCGATAAATTGCAAATTTTGCTTTATTCTATTCCGCAGTCAGGCATTTCGTGCAGATTGCCTTTTTCTTCAGTGAACTGCCCATTTTTTTAGCCAATGGTTTTTCTGTTCCATTATCTCTCCAAAATCCGATACTTTTTTGCAAGACCAATTGGATTGTAGGACATTTTCGCTTGACGCAATTCTTCAATCCCAACATCATCCTCCCGGTTGACCAAAACTGCATCCTTATATTCATGCAGCAGAAATTGCTGATTGATAAATTGATACAAGCCTCGAATCTGCGGATTTGCTTTCTCAATATGAATCACTGCCATACAAAGTCTCTCATTATAGCTGCCGAGCGTAAAAGCTTCCAGCTTTCCATCAATATAAATTCCTGCCATCCGCACATCCAGCAGCGAACAGCTTGTCAGCACATCGTGAACCCCTAAAATCTCTCCGTCCAGCTCTTTTTCTTCCTCCGGCAGCCCCGCATAATGCTCGTCCTTTTGCACTTTCCACTGTTTTAAAAATTCCCATACTTCCGACGCATCACTGCAGCATAAGGAACGATATTGATAATGACCTTCCTGCTCTTTTAAAAATGCATTTAGATGATTTTTCTTTTTATGCAGTTTTTTTCCCGACAATGTTTTAAGAGCTTGCGCATTATATAAATAATCTTCTGCATCGCGCAGTTCTGTAATTTCGTATTGTTCTTCGGACAGATTCATCAGGTCAAGACTTGTCTCATCCGCAAGATAAACTGCAAGCTTACGCCCAAGATTTTTATGAAAATACTCTCGTATTTCCTCCCAGGCAGCGGCGAGATTTTCTGGTGCGCAATATGGTACTGCGGCGTAAATTCTGCCATCTGCTTTCATAATATAATGCAGCGCATGAGTTTCCTCACTAATCGCATATCTTATTTCAAAATAATCTTTCCAGAGATATTCTCCCATAAACACGCTGTCACAAGTATTGTTGTCCCTCAAACAATAGTATGCGGTCAATTTTTCTGTAATCTTTGCTGTAATTTTATCAAATTTCAGTTCCATCCCCGCCTCCACTTATTTTTATAAGTTTTTGAAGTTTTAAGCATTTTACGCCAAAATGAGTATAGCCAAGTCCTATTCAATTGTCAAACAAATAAACTTAGTGAAAATATTTTTTTCTTTAAACTTTTTACAAGAAACAGGAAACAAGGCAAGCTCTCACACATAAGATACACTGTAAATTCTTTTTGGAGGCATCAAAATGAGTGATTTATCTGCTACAAACTGTGGATGCGGATGCGAGAACAACAGTGTTGGATTTGGAGGAGGCAGCTGCTGCTGGATTATCCTTCTTCTGCTCTTCTGCGGCGGCAATGGCGGTTTTGGCTTTGGCGGCAACGGCTGCGGAACTGGCTGTGGTAACGGCTGTGGCAATGGCTGCGGCAATGGCGGTTTTGACAGCTGCTGGATTATCATCCTTCTTCTGCTTTTCTGCGGCGGCAACGGCTGCGGAACTGGTATCGGATGCGGCAATGGCTGTGGTAACGGCTGTGGATGCGGATGCTAATCTGTTGCAAAGAAAACTGGGAAGGCTTTTGCCTTCCCAGTTTTCTTTGTGCAATACCAAAATGCACTTTGAAAATTTTGTTCCAGTGTTTTCCTTGACATTCTCCAAAAAATTATGCAGAATATAATGCGTATAAATATTTATTATTACTAACCGGAGGACAAAAACAATGGCAGGTTCTACATTTGGAACTATTTTTCGTATTACCACTTGGGGGGAATCTCATGGCAAAGGGGTCGGTGTTGTTGTAGATGGCTGTCCCGCTGGCGTTCCTCTCTCGGAAGAAATTATACAAAAATATCTTGATCGGAGAAAGCCAGGTCAAACCAGATATTCCACCCCGCGCAAAGAAAACGATACAGTCACAATACAATCAGGTATCTTTGAAGGCAAGACAACTGGCACTCCTATTTCGATAGCAGTTTACAATGAAACACAGCGCTCTTCGGACTATTCTGAAATTGCTGGATATTATCGCCCTGGACATGCAGATTTTACCTTCGATGCAAAGTATGGCTTTCGCGATTACCGCGGCGGCGGGCGCTCTTCTGGCCGTGAAACAATCGGCCGCGTTGCAGCGGGCGCTGTTGCCTGCGCAGTATTAAAGGAACTTGGAATCAATGTATTTGCCTACACAAAAATGATTGGACCAATCACAGGAAATCCAGATTGTTCTCTTCTGGAAAACCGCATAAAAAGCCCTTTATGTATGCTGGATCTTGATGCTTCCGCACGCGCTGAAGAGTATCTTCTCAAAACAATGCAGCAGCTTGATTCTTCTGGAGGTATTATTGAATGTATTGTGAGCGGAATGCCAGCTGGTATTGGAGATCCTGTTTTTGACAAGCTTGATGCCAATCTTGCAAAAGCTATTTTTTCTATTGGCGCAGTAAAAGGATTTGAGATAGGTTCTGGATTTTTAGCAGCTTCAAGTCTTGGCTCAGAAAACAACGATGCTTTTTTAGGCATCCAAAATGGACGTGCTGTCAAAGCATCCAATCATGCCGGCGGTATTCTTGGAGGTATCAGCGATGGTTCCGATATCGTACTTCGCGCTGCGATCAAGCCAACTCCTTCCATCGCCCGCACCCAGCAATCCATTCGTCAGGACGGCTCACCGCTTCAAATCAATATCAAGGGGCGTCATGATCCTATCATTGTCCCGCGTGCCGTCGTCGTCGTCGAGGCGATGACCGCTGTCACATTAACGGATGCTCTTCTTTGTGGTATGGGTGCGCGTATAGACCATATTCATGATTTTTACCAATAAAAATATAACTATTTTTATAATTTTGTTCTTTGTATTATTTTAGTGATTCATACTTTTTAATATCCTGCACAAGCCATAATTTTATACATAAAATTATGGCTTGTGCAGTGGCTATCAATGGTCTGGAAAATCCACTGTATTCTTTTGGAACTTATTCCAACAAACTTGCAAATACACAGCGCACCGAATTAACAGGTATGTTTATCACTCGTATTCTGGTACACTGTGCAACAAATCTTCCTCTACAGATTATTTTGTTTTATTAATAGATTTTCTAGTACGACTGCAGCTTATTCTAAGTTTAAAAAGAATCTGATTGCGGTCAATTATTTTATAAGTTATTTAAGCTTTCTGCTTTTCTTCTTCCTTTATAGAGTTTTTAATCTCTTCAACTTCCTCCAAAGTTATATCCAAATATTCTGCAATATCAAAAAGAGAGAGTTTTCCCTTTTGAATCATACGTCTTGCGGATTCCCGCTTCCCTTCTGCTCTTCCTTGCGCTCTTCCTTCTCGCCTTTCTTCCTGTACAAACTGCTCCAGCAAAGTACTCATAATCTCTTGACCCCCTTTTTCTTTTTTAAAATGTCTTACAGACTCTGACAGTTGTTGGTAATACATCTCCTCCGGTTCTTCACACCAAAAATCGTGTATCCGTTTTCCAACTGGGTCAGACACATCCTTGTAGCTGCCATTCACGTAAATAATATGTGAACCATCCCCAAACAATTTTCCATTTTCTCTGCACACTCTGTCAAAATGATACAGTGGCAGATTCCCTTTCATAACATCTTTCCTTGTAAAAAAAATAACATAAGAATCCCGCAGGTCTGTAAATTTCTGACTCTCCATAAGCATCTTTGAATCAATCCGACCACTATGAAATCTTGCCCTATGTGGATCAGCGCCTTCCGACGCCTGCTGGACTTCAATATCATAAACCTTTCCATCACGGTCTTTCGCATAGATGTCCAAACGGATGGAACGCCCACTTTGAAATGGACTTTTATACTCCTGTTGTGTTTTTGCTGTGATTACTTCCATGTCCTTTCGTTTTAGAATAACATTCAATAATAGTGTAACTGCTTTAATATTTTCATCAAATACTTGTGACATAAGTATATCGTCAAACAAAGTCATATCTGCAATCAACTTGCGAATTCTTGTTGTCTTTTCCGAATTTTGCACCAAATCCCCTCTTTTCTTCATTCGCTTATATTATATTTCATCCATACTAAACTTGCAATCAAATTTTTGTCTGTATACAGTCAAGTCAAGTTTTGACTTAAAATTCACAATAGAATTTAATTTTGCTGCTTTCCTTCCAATTTCTTAATGAAATGCTTAGATACAAATTCTCTCAATATTCTTCCATTTTCTTTCTAGCAGTATTTCTAAACTTTTTGTTTCATAACACTTGACATGCACAATTTTCCGTGTATAATGGAACTCGGCGTCGAAGTTTAGAAATTCTAAACTGAAAGTTTATTATAATCATTGGAACAGAAAGGAGCGTTGCCTACATAGTATGAAAATCGGAGCAAAAATCAAAGAACTTCGTATACAGAAAAGCTTGACTCAGGAGGAACTTGCAGATCGCTGCGAACTGTCCAAAGGCTTTATTTCCCAGTTGGAACGCGACCTTACTTCCCCTTCGATCGCCACTCTTGTTGATATCTTACAATGCCTTGGCACAAACTTGGAAGAGTTTTTTTCCCAGACTGCGCCGGAGCAGGTGGTGTTCAGCAAGACCGATTATTTTGAGAAGATCGACAACGAACTAAAAAATAAAATTGAGTGGATTATCCCGAACGCCCAGAAAAATATGATGGAGCCGATTCTTTTAACTTTGGATCCGGATGGATCGACATACCCGGACAACCCGCACGAGGGGGAAGAATTTGGATATGTGTTAAACGGCGCGGTCACCATTCACCTTGGCAGCCAAGTATTTAAAGCCAAAAAAGGAGAATCCTTCTATTTTATTCCAAACAAAAAACATTATATCAGTGCTTCCGGCAAAAATGGTGCCATTCTTTTATGGGTCTCCACTCCGCCAAGCTTTTAAACCGCTGACTAAGCGGTGTGTCTCCTGACAAAAATATGTTCCAGATACACTTAAAAAAAACATATTTTCCACAGACATGCAGCAATGTACAATTGTTTTGCCCTCACTGCCAAAGGCGGGCTGAAACAAAAATGGAGAAAATAGAGATATCCTTTACAGCAGTCTCTGAGCTTTGTGCAGCTGCACTAAGTTCTCTCCCAAGTATAAAGCCGTCGGCTGGCGGCAGAATGTGAGGAAAAATGATCGATAATAAACTGATTGAGCTGGTCAATATAACCAAACGCTACGATGGCAATATCGTAATTGACGATTTGAACCTCTATATCCGCGAAAACGAGTTTCTTACGCTGCTCGGTCCGTCCGGCTGCGGCAAAACAACGACGCTGCGCATTATCGGCGGTTTTGAAACTCCAGACGAAGGAAAAGTGATTTTTGACGGCAAAGATATTACAAAACTTCCGCCGAACGAACGGCAATTAAATACAGTATTTCAGAAATATGCGTTGTTTACCCATATGACAATTGCGGACAATATCGCTTTTGGACTGAAAATAAAAAAGAAAAGCAAACAGTATATTAAAGATAAAATCAAGTATGCATTAAAACTTGTAAATCTTGACGGTTATGAAAATCGTATGCCTGATTCTTTGTCCGGCGGTCAGCAGCAGCGCATTGCAATTGCGCGCGCTATTGTAAATGAGCCGAAAGTTCTGCTGCTTGATGAACCTCTTGGCGCACTCGACTTAAAACTGCGCCAAGATATGCAGTATGAGCTGATCCGGCTGAAAAATGAACTTGGCATTACGTTTGTCTACGTCACACACGACCAGGAAGAAGCTCTTACCATGTCGGATACAATTATGGTTATGAACCAGGGTTATATCCAGCAGATTGGTACGCCGGAAGATATCTACAATGAACCTAAAAACGCTTTTGTAGCAGATTTTATCGGCGAGAGCAATATTATTTCCGCAACAATGGTGCGCGATAAACTTGTCAATATTCTCGGCGCAGATTTCCCGTGTGTCGATATTGGTTTTGGCGAAAATAAACCTGTTGATGTTGTGATCCGCCCGGAGGATATCGATCTTGTCGCCCCGCAGAACGGCACGATTTCAGGGCGCGTTACCTCGCTGATTTTTAAGGGCGTACATTATGAGATGGAAGTTATGGCAAACGGTTTTGAATGGCTTGTCCATTCAACGGATATGTCTCCGGTCGGCAGCGAAGTTGGAATTCATGTTGATCCATTTGATATTCAGATTATGAACAAACCGGAATCCGAAGATGAAAAAGCCAGTGCGAACGAGCTGTAATACTTCTTTTGACAAAATTATTTATCTTTTGCCAAAATGGAAAGGAGAATGGCGCTTTTTGTGCCTGTCAATTTTATGAAAAGGAAAAACACAGTGCTCCTTGCCACCCCTTACGGGCTGTGGATCACCGGATTTACTATAATACCGCTGCTTATGGTGGTCTATTATGGGTTTACTTCCCGCTCGACTGGCGTACTGACGCTTGATAATATCAAACTGATCTCGACGCCGGAAAACCTGAAAGCTCTCTGGCTTTCTGTTCAATTATCACTTTTAAGTACATTTTTATGTCTTTTAATTGCCTATCCTCTCGCGATGATTCTGCGCAATATGAAGGCAAAAAGCAACAGCTTTATGGTGATGCTTTTTATTATGCCAATGTGGATGAACTCTCTGCTTCGTATTGTAGCATGGCAAAATATTTTGGAAAAAAGAGGCATTTTAAATACTTTTTTATCTTTTTTACATCTTCCGGCACTGGAAATTATAAATACTCCGGCAGCGATTGTATTTGGTATGGTCTATGATTTTCTGCCGTTTATGATTCTTCCGCTGTACAATACTCTTGTAAAAATTGATGAAAATGTAATTAACGCCGCCCACGATTTAGGAGCTGGAAATTTTTACACATTTATAAAGATTATTTTTCCTTTAAGTATCCCTGGCGTAGTGAGCGGTATTACGATGGTCTTTGTTCCGTCGCTGACAACTTTTGTTATCTCCGATATCCTTGGAGGAAGTAAAGTCCTTTTGATCGGCAATGTAATTGAACAGCAGTTTCAAAAGCTTAACAATTGGAATTCCGGCTCCGGGCTTTCTCTTGTGCTGATGGTGTTCGTTCTGCTCTCAATGACGCTTGTCGCAAAGTATGATAAAGGCGAAGGGAGAACAAATGTATTGTAAAATGAAACATTTTGGTCAAAAACTTTATCTTGGCATTGTGATGTTATTTTTGTACGCGCCGATTTTTGTGCTGATTGTTCTATCGTTCAACCGCTCAAAATCCCGCTCAAAGTGGGGTGGATTTACCACCAAATGGTACAGCTCGATGTTTTCTGACGATACGATCTGGATCGCTTTGAGGGATACTTTAGTGATTGCAGTTTTGTCCGCGCTGATTGCCACATTGCTCGGTACGCTTGCCGCCATCGGCATCAACCGAATGCGGAAACTGCCGCGCTCTGTTATGCTTGGCATCACAAATATTCCAATGCTGAACGCGGAGATTGTAACGGGAATTTCTTTGATGCTCTTGTTTCTCGCGACTGGTTTGGAACTTGGGTTTGCAACCGTTCTACTCTCCCATGTAGCATTTAATGTCCCTTATGTAATTCTGAGCGTTATGCCGAAATTACAGCAGACAAACCGCAGTACTTACGAGGCTGCGCTTGATCTTGGAGCAACGCCGGCAAAAGCATTTTTCCTTGTTGTGCTTCCAGATATTTTCCCCGGCGTACTCTCCGGCTTTCTGCTTGCGTTCACGCTGTCGCTGGACGATTTTATCATCACTCACTTTACGCGCGGCGCATCGGTCAACACCCTCTCCACATTGATCTACTCGGAGACAAGAAAAGGGATCAAACCAGAGATGTATGCGTTATCTACTCTTTTGTTTGTCAGCGTGTTTGTGCTGTTGATTATCGTCAACCGCGCAGGTGCAAAACAGGATAAGAAAAAAGCGGCGTTATCTTAACAAAATAACACTCTTGTTCGGTTTCAAAATACAAAAAAATTATTGAAAGGAGTCCGGCGTCCCGCTGTGCGGGTCTGCGCTTATCAAACCAAAATGAAAAATAAAATACTCAAACAATTTTTTACACTTTCTATGGCGGCTTCTCTCACTCTTACAGGATGCGGCAGCCCAGAGGACGACGATTTTAACCTTGTCGCAACAAACGATTATAAAGCTGGCGAAAACGGCGACGTCTATGTGTACAACTGGGGCGAATATATCGATATGCGTGTGATTGATGTTTTTGAAAAGGATACCGGCATTAAAGTCCATTTCAATACATTTGAAGAAAATGAAGATATGTATCCGATTGTGGCGACTGGCGCTGCCAAATACGATGTTGTCTGCCCGTCGGATTATATGATTCAAAAAATGATCGAGGAAGATTTACTGCTCCCGCTGAATCTCGACAATATCCCCAACATTAAAAATATTGATCCGGAATATTTAAAGAGCGCTGAAAATTTTGATCCCGGCAATGTATACAGCGTACCATACTGCTGGGGAACGGTAGGCATTCTGTACAATAAAACAATGGTCGATGAACCGATCGACAGCTGGGGCGCGCTTTTTGATGAAAAATATTCGGGTGATATTCTGATGATCAACAGCGTGCGCGATGCATTTATGGTTGCTCTTACCTACCTTGGCTACAATCAAAACACAACCGACGAAGCGGAACTGAACGATGCTCTCTCCCTTTTGCAAAAACAGTATCCGCTTGTGCAGGCCTATGTCGTTGACCAGGTTCGCGATAAAATGATCGGCGAGGAAGCTGCGCTTGGTGTTATTTATTCAGGGGAAGCGATCTACACGCAGCGCGAAAATGAAAATCTTGTCTATGTCGTTCCAAAAGAAGGCTCCAATGTCTGGATTGACGGCTGGGTTATCCCGAAAACTGCGGAAAACAAAGAAAATGCAGAAGCATGGATCAACTTTTTATGCCGCGCGGACGTGGCTTTAGCAAACTTTAATTATATTACTTATTCTACGCCAAACAAAGCTGCCCGCGAGCTGATTGAGGACGAAGAAATCAAAAACAGCGTAATTGCATTTCCGGGCAGTGATATTTTAAACCGCTGCGAAACATTCCGTTATCTCGGTGAAGAAGCCGAAGAAATGTATTTAAACAAATGGAATCAAAGAGGAAACTAAAAAGTTGCCCCCAGC
>CAMUAR010000081.1 GCA_947086895.1 uncultured Lachnospiraceae bacterium
GAACGATATTCTTTAGAATCGGTGTCAGAAATTTCTTCGTCGTAAACAGCTGTTTAAACTTCTTATCATACGTTGACTTTGAATTTTTAATAACGTCCTCGCCGCTCTCAGCAGCTCTGCCACCCTTATTGACACAGCTTTTGGCAGCACTGTCTCTCTCTGTATGACTGCCAAAAACATTGATTGGCGCAATTTTATCCGACATCTGTCCCCCTTATCCTGGTGCTAAAAATCAGATTATTCCTCTCCATAAAATATTCTATCACTTGGCACTGCCTTGGTCAATACAAACTCTAACCTTTTGGACACTCCACCAACCTATCATTCCAAAGCCTGGATTCCCCTGCCGCTTCTTTCTAACCCAAACAAATATTTTATAAAAAAGTAATATACTGAAATATCGCTGTAAATAAAACAATCAAATGAATAAAACCCACGGTTCCATAACAAATTCTCTGATAAATAATATCCTTTTTTCTTCCTGCTGATAATCGTGACACAATGAGTTTTTTGCATGCAAACTGCAGCCAAAAAAGCAATCCCAAGAAAAAAATCATGAAACCAGCATGGCTTTCCCTCATAACAACATGCCCAAACAGATAAAAATTCGACCAATTTGCAACGATAAAATCAAAAACCATATCCATTTCTTTTTGGTATGTTTGATACTTTTCTGTTAATCTTTTTTCTGGGTCATGCATTTTATAAGAAGATATATCACCATTTTGATATATCTTGTATCGAAATTTTCCATTTTTTCTGACAACATAAAAATCTGTAAAACCATAAGTTGCAGAAGATGCGGAAAAACGCAAGGCTCCTTCCGGCGCTTCAAAAAGATATTCCTCTCCCCCAATATACATAACATAATAATGAACTCCATTTATGATCAATTCATGTTGTATATAATATTTTGCCTGACCAGAATCATTTAATCCGCTTGGACTAATCAATTCTCCTTTTAAAATTGCAAAACCGTTGGAGGATAAATAAATGCGACCTTCAAAATAGGATAAAAACCATAGGGACAGGCAGATACAAGTGCAAAAAACTTTATATATTATATTTTTTTTATATTTTACTTCTTCCATAATTATAAGTACCCCTGCAAACTACCTATCATTGTAATATTACTTTTTTAAATACAATTCCTTTTCTGCATTACTTCTCTATATATAAACAATTTTTTTCAAGCTGTAAACTTTACAACGCACAGGCAAAAAATACCCTGATCGGACTTTCGCAGGACAATTTTTGCACTTTATCTTTTAGGAAATTTCCAAATAAAAACATAACCAAAATTATTGTGTTTTTTATTAAACTAGTTATTTTTCTTATTTAACCAAAATTTCAACATCGTTATAATGAATGTCTTTTTCTTCATATAAAACAGCCATCGTCTCACAATTTAATATCCCAAAGTTTTTTCCTTCTTCGATTGTCCTAACATAAAATCCCATATATTTATTTGTTGCATCAAGAATAAGATGATTAATCAAATACTCCCCCTTATTTGTTTCATAATATATAGTTCCTTCTTGATCTATAATTTTTTCTGGTATTGGTTCTGAACCAAAATGAGGAGAAGGTTCTACAAAATAAAGCTTACTGTAGTCATCATTCCATATAAAAAAGACACCATAGTACTCATCAAAGCTATTTTCCTTTAAGTTATACACAATACAAACATTTAAAGATGGATTTACATGTCCTTCCAAAATAACACGTTCTTCATCAATCCAATAAAAATCTAATATTGCTGAGAAAAAAACATCCGTTAATTCACACTCTATTTTCGTTCCGTCTTCCAATGTAATATTCAAGGCTGGAAATGACCATCCCTCGACTGGCACTAGTTCAGCTTTTTTACCAGCCAAACTAAAAGCCACCGAATCATCTGTTGATTCTTCTGCAAAATCTGCCTGTTTTAAATTATCTGCCTGTCTTTGCAAATAGATATTTTTTCCTTTATCACAGCATACAAGCTCTGCTGTTTCATCTTTCTCTTTCTGTACAGGTAAAATTTCTTTCTCCAAAACTACTTCTAATAGATCTTTTTGTAAAAAATCATCCTCTAACCGTTTTGTTTCTTGATTTTCTATAATTTCTGCATCACTGCCATTTACATTTTCTATTTTTTCACGAATATTGTTCGCTGTACCTAGGAAAAATACCAAAAAAACAAATAACGCCATCCTTTTTTTCGTATTCATAATAACATTCTCCTTTTAATCAATATTTGCTTTTGATACTTTTTAATAAATTCCCTGATTAATCTTTCCAAATATCACTGTACTCTGATTTTTCTTTTATCCTACCAATTTATAGCATTTTGGAAAATACAACATTTTTTATTCTTGTTTCTTCTTTCTAATTAAATAATTTTAAATTGTTACAAAAACATAACGTAATTTAATAGATCAATCCACAGAATCAATAACTGTAATATCCCAAAAATGATACAGCAAATTCTTCGGTGAATTGTATCACGTTTTTCTCCACCAGACATTCGAAATACCATAATCCATAATAAAATGACTTGCAATAAAACAACAAATGTTATGGACAAAACTGCTTTTTTAACACGTCCTTCATTGATATAATGATAATCTCTAATTGCCTGATAACCCGGATACCAAAAGTCCACTTCCATAAACTCCGCAATCATATCCATATTTTTATAAAGCTTATGTGGCATATCAATATTTTCTCTTATATAAATATTATCTGCAATCTTATAATATAGTGTTTCTGGTGTTCTCCATGCGTGAAGTTCTATCCCCCCATAAGCATCGCTTAAAATAAAAAACTTGTCAATATGAACCCCATCTTTATAATAGCCTTCGCCTATTTTATACATCCAATATAAATGATCTCCATTTACAATCATCTCAAAAGCATTGACAAATTTTTCTCGCGCTCCAAAATAAGTCCTTGTTTCCTCTTCCTTCCAATCTGGTCCACCAATCAAATGGTTTAAAACCAGGTAACCATTGGAAGATAAGTACAACTTTCCCTTAAAACAAGGCAATATCAAAAGGATAACACAAATCCCTATACATAATATAAAATATTTCCAATTTTTTATTGTTTGAAGATTATCCATACTATTTTAACGGCATTGTAAAATTAAAACTTTTTTTGTATGTTTTACTATCGCCATAATACTCAAAGACAATAACATCGACTTTATATTTATTTTCACCATATCGTTCCGATATGGTTCCCTGCGGGGCATGCACACGATTCGCAGATGAATTTGTCCTCCCTCTGGTCGGACGCGAACTTGATCTTCGTATAACCAAGGCTGTTGTACAATAATCAGATTAAATTGACACATATAAATTTTCCTTTCTGTGTTACTTCTCTAAATTCACTTTTTTATAAAACCCCTGTATCCTTCTGGCAGATTTTAATTACATCATCTTGTGCAAGCAAAGCAAGATCAGCAATCCTTAATTGATCTAATGTCAATGTATTCACTAAATTTAATTCACCTGGTTCGCTCCATATATGGGTAAAATAAATACAAGATTCCAGTTTTAAAAGACGTGAAAAAATACGGCGGTAATAGCGGTATTCAGACATGTTGTAGTTACTGCTTTTCATCTTTGTAAGTTTTATTTCCATTATTTCTGGTGGAGTGCAAATTGCATCATATAACACTTTATCTCTTTCTGTCAACTCTCTAATTTTTTCTCGTATAGCAAGCTCCTCCTCTCCTGGTTCTAATTCCATTTCAGAAGAATTGTAGACAACCAGACATTTTGGAATACGATCATCCATAAGTTCAAAAAGCCTTTTTAAATATTTTTGAAATTCTTCTGCTTCCACTGCAAAATCTTTTTCTCTCTGTCTTTTTTGTACATTTTCAAAAAGCATAATATCTTCTTGAACTGCCTGTTTGTAGTCACAATCATGAAGCTGATTTGGATATTTCCCTTTTTCTTTTAACTTACAAGAATATGACCCTACCATAGAACCGCAGTTACAAAATTCTGCTCTGCCCCAACTGTAAGCATCATAACCATGTTGTAATGATCGGAAACAATAATATCCAAGACTTTCTAAATAATCCGCAGCAGCACCAGAATGCTGTACAATAATCAAATTAAATTGGCACATATAAATTTCCCTTTCTGTGTTACTCCTGTACCAGCAATTAATTACAAAATTTTCAACAATAAAATTTATATATCAAACTTCTGTCAGATTATATCATAATATTCGCAAATTTAAAAGTCTTTTTTACTTTTTTATTAACAATATTCATACACGCACAAAACCCCCGGAGGGCAGTTCTCTATACTTTGTCTCCGGGGGAATGCCCAAATAAAAGTTTTATTTTTAATAATATAAGTTTGCAAGCTTTCGAATTCTACTTTTAACCAAACTTACAATAGTTTTCATTATCTCAAAACTAATGCATACGATTTGCTCTGGTTCTTAATTATTTTTTATTTTTTCAATCCAGTTTGCAAATTGTTCCTCTTTTTCTGTCAATTCTTGATAAGAACCATGGCATAGTACGCGCCCTTCTTCTATTAGGACAATATTACTGGCAGATTGCAGTAAATCCGCATTATGTGTAATCATAATAACAATTTTATCTGCCAAACGATCCGCGAGCATTCTGCGAAAGCGCGCTTCAAAGTCAATATCCGTATTGGAAGTCGCTTCATCAAAAAGAAAAATCGGGCGGTTATGTAACAGTGCTCTTGCCAGAGCAACTTTTTGTTTCTGCCCGCCGGATAAAAATGCTCCGTTGATGCCAACCAAAAAATCCATTCCGCGCTCTTTGACCAGCTCCCCAAGTCCAACCTCCTGAAGAACTTCAAAAACTTTATCTTCCTTAAAATCACGGTACATACAAACATTGTTGCGAATGGTATCGTTAAATAAGTAAATATCCTGACTTACAACAGAAAACAGCGTCCGATATTCTTTTAGAGGAAACAGTTCAATCGGCTGTCCATGAAGAAAAATAGAACCTCTCTGACACGGATAAAACCGCAAAAGCAACCGCATCAGCGTGGTTTTTCCTGAACCATTCACACCAATCAGCGCAAGTTTTTCCCCCGCTGATATTTTCAGACAAAAATCATTTAGGATCTGCTTGGATTCTGTTTCAGAATGATAATGAAAAAACACATTGCGGTATTCAATTTCAAAAGCCGAAGGATCTCTTAGCGCAGACGCTTCTTCGAAAAAATAAAGTTTCTGAAACGATGTATCACTGGAGATCTCATTCTTTTTTATATCGTTTTCTTTCGCTTTATCGCCTGTTTTTAAGAAGGAAGTTCTATAGAGTTCTGTTGTTGAAGTTCTATCTTCTTTTTTCTTTTTATCAAGAGATTCTATCTCAAAATTTTTTTGTAAAACTTCTTGTTTTTCTTCTTCCCGGTCAAGAAATTCAAAAAATCTTGTCGCAGAAGGCAAAACATTCGTAAGAATAAATTTTAAGTTTAAAATGGAAGAAAGCGGAGCCATAATGTAGGAACTGTAACTAAGAAATGCATACAAACTGCCGACTGTCAATTCTCCCTGTACAATCAACATACCTCCAATCAGAAAAATCAACAGATTCATCACGGCATCCAAAGTTCCGTCCGCAAGACTCCGATACTGTGATAAAGCATCCATACTTTTATGCGCCGCAATTTTCTCTCCATCCATCTTTGTAAATTCTTCTTGTTTCTTTTGTTCTAACCCAAAGATTCGAATGTCCATCATTCCGGTTACCACTTCGCTGAACCACCGCGCATAAGCCATACTTTTTTCCAGAAAGAGATTTAATTTCTTTTTCTGCTGTTTGCTGTGAATATGGATAATCAAATATTTGAACGGCAGCATAGAAAAAAATAGAACGGCAAGCCTTGCATCGATATAAATTGCAGCGCCAATCCCACCCGCAATGGTAAAAACACTTGCGATAATCGACAATGTATTGGTATTTAAAATGCTGCAAATATAATTTACATCCACATCAATCTGATTTAACAATTCCGACTGTCCTACCTTGTGAAAATAATCCGCCTGAATTGCCAGAATATGATGGACTGCCTGTCGTTCCAAGCGGAAACGAAAATCATATACAATACTTAACCGCTTTTTTTCAATCCATAAAGAAAGAAGCGCAGACGCCTGCCGGAGAAAAAACAACATCAATGTCACGCGGAGAATTACTTTAAAATTCCCTTTCATCAGCCCTTGATCCATCAATTCTCTGCTTAACATTGGAGAAAATAAAGAAAACACGATAGATAAGAAAAGGGCAACCATTAAAAATATAATTCTTCTGCGGTACCTCTTTAATAGACTAAGAAAACGAAATGTTATTTTTTTATCATTTGTTGTCAATTTTAACATCCTCCTATTATTCTTTTGTATTGATCTTTTCTATATTCTTCTTTTTCCTTGTTTTTCTTACTCATATAAATACAATTGGATACTTGCTGCAATTCCTTCCACACTCTCATTTAAACTTTTTTCCCCTGTAAGATATGGCATTGCTTCATCTTTAATAATTTCAAAAATCACTGGATCTACTACACAAGGTTTATTTACTTCCTTTACAATCTGAACTGCTGCCGCTGCATCCTTCGCATTAAAAAACCGTGCTGTAACTGTACTGCCATCCTCTTTTGTAATATCCGTCGCTATAATAGAAAGATCTGTTTCTGCCTGTGCTTCCAACACATTTTGATGAATTGGAAAATATTCAGCTTCGCCTTTTGCCTGTCGCTTTTCATCAAACATCGTTTTTACAAATTGCAAAGCCAGTTCTTTTCTTTTTGAACGGTCATTTACTGCAAGCAATCCATTTGGGAAAAACATTTCATTCGAGGAAGACATCTGTCCACTGCGCTCTTTTGCAATTCCTGGCATATAGCTTAACCAGCTAATCCCCCTTATGTTCGCAAATAATATCTGTGATTTCTCGGCGGCAAACCACCATTCTGCATTGGTTCCTCCCAGATAATTCAATTTGCTAAGTTCACTGGTTTCTGAAATCTGCTCTGTCTCACATAATTCTTTGACAAGACTTAAAAATTCGCGGATCGCCTCTCTGTCCATACGGTTGTCCGATAAAATAATATCTGGCATAAAATTACAGTAAAGCATTTCCAAACAATACGAACACGAAATAGATCCTAAAACACCACCGCCCTGTGCCTTGGAGTACTCTGCCAAATCTTTTAAGGACACAAACCCCTCTGGCTTTTGCTCGGATGTAAAAATTAACGGCAGTTTGATGCGCATCGGCAGCATATAAATTTTCTCTTCTTTGGTGTAAGCCGAAAGGATATTTGGCAATAGTTCTTTTTTCTCCTCGAAAAGCACAGAATTTAAATCCGCAAGAATTCCTTTTTCTATATAAGATTTTTCCGGCAGACCATCCATAATCAAAAGATCAGGTCCATTCCCTGCCAATATCCGAGTGTTAAGCGCGCGGATACGGTCTGATACGGTTGTACTTCCCTCACCGCCTTCCCCGGTTTCATAAATAATTTCCACTTCTGGATATTCCTCCCGGAATGCTGCAATCATATCAATCACCAAATCATTTGATTCCAATGAATAAATAATAAGAGTATTCTCCGGCACAATCTCCTGTTCTCCCTGCGCATATTTCATCAGCATTCCGCCTTCTTCTTCATAAGCGACATAAAATACTTTCCCCACAGCTAAAAAACCAAGAAAAGCACTGCTTTCTTTTGAAAAATGGAAAAGTCCTGGCTCTAAAATTTTCTGAAATATCGTCCCGTGAACCTCTGCTTGATAAATTCCTTTTTGAGTACAGGCATAAAGCTGATCTTCCTCCACACAAAGCATTGCCTCCGCGCCCAAATTCCCCCGAATGGTTGGCATAAACTCCATTTTTGCCGCATCATAATGAAGTACGGAATGGTTTTCCTGATCTAACACAAAAACTTGGTTGCCATTCAGACACAGGCTTTTGTACCAACCACATGAAAAACGTTCCAAAAGACTGCCATTTCCCGCATCATAAATCGAACATTTCTTTTCAAGACCCACGCAGACAATATTTCCGTTTTCCAGAACATCTACCTTTGCCAATTCTGTAATCTTCCAATCCTGAATGGTAATTTCAATAAAAGTATCCCCCTTGCGTTTCACCATACAAGGCTGTTCCCCTTTTTTGATATACCATGCATATTCGTTTTTATCCTGTCCTACAATAACCGTGATTCGTTTCTGGTCTATTTCACTCTTCAGACCATTCAGCCATGACACAGATTCTTTCTGCCACTCTCCATCCTTCCATATATATTTCCATACAAGAGAATCTCCATTTTCATCGGAGGATACGGTATAATATTCCAGTTGGTTTTTATCTTCCCAAAAAATATTACCGTATTTTTCGCTTCCTTCCTGAACATCAGGAACTGCTGTTATACGTTCCTCTTTGTAATTTTCTAAGAGCACAAGCGGAAGATCGGAAGATTCAACTTCCTCTGTTTTTTCTTCCTGTGTATCGTTTTTTTCTTCCAATATATTTTCCTTTAAATTATCGGTTTCTTTTTCTCCTAATGTATTTTCTGAATTTTCTTTATTGTTATCTGAACCTACTATTGTAGGTTCTTTCGATTCCTGCACTTCTTCTTTCTGACCACAGCCAGCAAAGATACAGCAGCTAAAAAAAATATAAACCCATGTTAAAATAACTTTCTTCATAATTACCCACTCTTTTTATAAAGTACTTGATTATATAAATATATCTAATATTTTTTTATTCTATATTATACTTTAAAGACAATAAATTTTTATAAAGTTATGGTTCCCAAAATATAATAATAAATTTTTACCAAGCCATTTCCAGTTCCCATCAGGAACCAAACCGTTTAAATAATCCAACACTTCCTCTTTATTCATTTCACTTTTCCTTCCTCAATTTATCGTTTTTTTATTGTTCATAAAAATACAGCTGAAGCCGACTGATCATCTCGTCCACGCTTTCTTTTAGCTCTTTTGTCCCCTGTAAATACCCCTGTGAAGTATCCAAAAGAATCTCCCAGATACTTTCTTCTATCGTAACTGGCTGGTGTGCTTCCTTTACCATCTGAATCATCTGCGCGGATTCCTCCGCATTAAAATATCGCAATGTTAGAGTATTATCAATACTCATTGTCACATTAGAAATATCCTCTTTTGCTCCCTCATCCAGTATCTTTTTATGGATTGGATACCCCGAATAAGATACATCTCTATTTTGTATCTCATACGAGAAAGCAAACTGAATAAACTGATGGCAGACATTCTTTTTTGTGGAAAAGTGATTGATTCCAAGCAAACCGTTCGGAACAAATCTGCCCTGATTACCAACCAATTCCCCACCCCTAAGTTTTACTGCATCTGGATTATCTGCCAATTCATATATCCCGCACGACATTAAAAATGCAAGTTCTGCCTCTCCGCTTGCAAAGTAATAAGCCATCTGGTTATTTCCCTTAAGATAAGTTGCCACTGATCTTGTATCTGTTATTTGCTTCAATTCGCAATACCGTTTTACCAGACTCAAAAACTCTTCCACAGCTTCCCGATGAATTGTCCCATCTGGCAGGAAAATATCCGGCGTATAATTATAGTATAGGATTTGTAGTACATGAGCATAAGTTCCCATATTTGCCACATCTTTTCCTGTTTCCAGATATTCCACAAGTGATTCCAATGTTGAAAAAACTTCCGAAGACTGCCCTGACGTCATAAAAACAGGGAATTTCATTCGTAACGGCAGTTGATAAATCTTATCTTCTGTAGTATAAACTGTTAAAATATTGTCCAATAACTCCTCTTTGACTGAACCAAGCACTGGACTTAAATCCTCTAGAATCCCTTTTTGTATATAAGATTCCACCGGAAGTCCATCCAACAAAAGAACATCTGGTCCATCTCCTGCCAGGATTCTTGCATTTAACGCCCGAATCTGATCGGATTTTGTAATACTTCCTTCCGAACCTTCGCCCGTTTCATAAATTAATTCAATGTCTGGATATTCATTTTCAAATTCAGAAATCATATCGAGAATCAGATTATTTGTCTCCAGAGAATAAACTGTGAGATACTTGGAAGCTTCCTCCCCTTCTTTCATAGGAGCATATTTTTTTATACTTACTTTGTCTTCTCCATATACAACATAAAATGCATCCCCTATTATAAAAAATTTTAATAAAACTCCATTCTCTTTTGCAAAATGAAACGTCCCTGCGTCCATAATCTTCTGGAAATTTGTATCGGTTTCTTTTGCACAGTAAATCCCTGTTGGTGTACAGACATAAATCTTATCCTCCTGCACGGCAATGCGCACAGAATTATCAAACCCTGCTTCAATTATCGGCAAAAATTCCTGTGTTTCTGCATTGTAGCGCTGAACCGATGCGCCGCCTGGCGCTGAGATATAAATGATATTGCCGCGGACACAGATACTTTCATACCAGCCGCATTTAAAACTGGTAATCAAACTTCCATCATCTGGGCGGTAAACAAAACATTCTCTTCCCGCATCTGCCGAAACCACATTGCCGTTTTCTAATACTGCGACCGTAGCCTGCTCTGTAATACGCCAGTTTGAAATTGGAATTTCAAGACAGGACTCTCCTTCCCGTTTTACCAAATGGGCTTTTTCGCCCTCTCCCACATACCAGGCATAATCGTTTCCATCTTCGCCCTGAAACAGCGTGATCCTGCCATAGCTGATGTTCGGCATAATCTCCTCCAGCCATAAAACAGGTTCGCGCACCCATGCCATTCCTTTTTTATAGTTCCAAAGCCCGGATTCTTCTGCCGCTTCTTTGGTAAGATTCTCTTTTAATTTATATTTCCAAAATGAATACCCATCTGTTTTCTTTTCCAGCGTGTAATATTCAAGTTCTCCATCTTTATTAAAATGGGCATTGCAATAGCTTTCGTTTTCATTTTCCTGTGTATAAACAGGTGGAATATTTTTTTCTTTATAATTTTCAAGAAGCAGAAAATTATTGTTTTCCTGTAAAGTATCCTTCAAATCCTTTGAATCGTCCTGTTTTTCCCCTTCCGAATTAGAATTTGTATTCTCTGTGTGGTTTTGTTCCTGACCCGTTATGGTTTCGTCCTCTACTGTAACAGAGATGGTTGGCTTGGTTTCCTGACTGGTTGGAATGTTGTTTTCTGTTTCCTGCGGCGTTTTCCCACATCCGAACAGCAGACAGGCGGTTAAAAAAATAGATGCAGCTTTTAAAATTGGTTTTTTCAATGGTTTAACTCCCTTCTGTATACAAACAGAGAAATAACTGCAAACTTTAGAGATTTTACAATACATTATTCTGTTTGCAATTACAAAATTCCCAAAAATTAAATTTATATATCAAAATTCTGTCAGATTATACCATAATATTCGCAAATTTTAAAGTCTTTTTTTACTTTTTTATTAATAATATTCATACGCACACAAAACCCTCGGAGGGCAGTTCTTTGCACTTTGTCTTTGGGGGAATGTTCAAATCAAAGTTTTCAAGAAAAAATTTTTTATGAAACTGCTATGTTGTTCCGACAGATTTTAATTACATCATCTTGTGCAAGCAAAGCAAGGTCACCAATCCTTAATTGATCTAATGTCAATGTATTCACCAAATTTAATTCTCCTAGCTCGCTCCATACATGGGTAAAATAAATACATGGTTCCAGCTTTAAAAGACGTGAGAAGATACGGCGGTAATAACGAAATTCATGCATGTTGTAGTTGCTGCTTTTTATTTCTGTAAGCATTTGCATAACTATTTCTGGTGGTGCCTGAACAGCATAACTTAAAACAAAATCCTTTTGAACCAACTCATCCAATTTTTTTCTTAAGATAATCTCCTCCTCTCCTGGCGGTGCTGGTTCTAACTCAGAACGATCATATACAATAAATTTTTCACATTTTGGCATACGTTCACGAAAAAGTTCATTCAATCGCTGTGAATACTTTTCAAATTCCTTTTGATACTGCTCTGCTTCTATCGCAAAATTTTTTTCCATCTGTCTTTCTTTTGCATTTTCAAAAAATGCAATATCTTCTTGAACTGCCTGTTTGTAGTCACAATCATGAAGCTGATTTGGATATTTCCCTTTTTCTTTTAACTTACAAGAATATGACCCTACCATAGAACCGCAGTTACAAAATTCTGCTCTGCCCCAACTGTAAGCATCATAACCATATTGTAATGATCGGAAACAATAATATCCAAGACTTTCTAAATAATCCGCACCAGCGCCAGAATGCTGTACAATAATAAAATTAAATTGGCACATATAAATTTCCCTTTCTGTGTTACTTTCCTCGCATAATCAATTTGTTTCAATGGTCTACTCTCTTTTATGTACAAATAGAAAAATAACTGTAAAATTCAAAGTTGTTGCAATGTATTATTCTGCTTGTAATTACAAAATTTCCAAAAATAAAATTTATCCTGAATTATTCACGGCTGCGCCGTGAAAGTGGCTGAAAGCCACGTGG
>CAMUAR010000082.1 GCA_947086895.1 uncultured Lachnospiraceae bacterium
TCCGTTTTTCGGAACACGAAAAACTCCGACGCACTCAACTGGCTAAAGCCGATAATAAAATTGCCGCTGCAGTGGACGGCAATGTGCTTCGTGTAATCATGCGTCTTTGGGGCAGTTTTGAAGATATTACCAAAGAGACGGTCAAAAAATCCATTGGCACTGAACTGGAAAAAGTTATGCCCGCGCAATATCCCGGCGCGTTCAATCAATCTCTGATGGAACTTGGCGCCACGGTATGCCTTCCGAATGGCAAACCGTTATGCGAAGAATGTCCTGTTGTAAAATGGTGTACGGCATATAAAAATAACATCCAGTTAATGCTTCCGGTTAAGCCTCCGAAAAAGCCAAGAAAAATGGAAGAAAAAACAATCCTTGTTGTCGATACTCCGCAAGGCATCCTAATCCGCAAACGACCAGAAACAGGACTGCTGGCCAGTTTATGGGAGTATCCGTCCCTTGATGGAAAACTTGACTCTGACGAAGTTCAAAAACAGATTTTATCCACTGGACTTATCGCAGAAGAAATCCAGCCGCTTGGCGATGCAAAACATCTGTTTTCTCATATAGAATGGCATATGACTGGCTACTATATTAAAACTGCTGTTAATATGAATTCCTGCCGCGCTGTAGCAGAAGAAGATACAAGCAGCATCTCTTTTCTTAGCGGTTGTTTTCCTGCTGCGCCGAAAAAATTGTTGGAAGAATACTCTATTCCATCGGCGTTCGACGCTTATAAAAAAATATTGATAAACATAAAAAAGGCGTAAAACTCACAGCCTCTTTCGATTTTACGCCTAATTTTATAAAAATACAATCGTTATGATGGATAAAATAATTTTTTATGAATATTCCGCAATACGTGAAATTGCTACATAAATCTGCGAAATCTTATACCATGTACGGAAATCAACAACACCTGTCTGCGGCAGATCAAATTGTCTTTGAAACGCAATTACTGCGTCCCTTGTCCTCTGCCCAAAAATACCATCTGCTGTAATATTTGGGATCGGATAATATACATTTGCGATTGCGTCAAGCTGTTCCTGCATCTGGCGCACTTTGCTTCCAGTTGAGCCGACGGTCAAAGGCTGACCAGGGAAAGATGCTGGAACCCCAGAAATTTCATTGGCTGTGTTAATATAAATTGAGTCACCGTAATAGTACCGTAAAATCTCAATTGCAGTATAACCGGAATCCGCCAGAGATTTTGAACCCCACTGCGTCATCAGCCCTGGACAAGACACACGCTTACCATCACAATACTGCGTTAAAATCGGCTGACGTATATTTGGACGAGACAAATAATTGTTAAATATACTGTCTACCACCTGACTTATCGTATCATAAATATTTCTTTCATTGATCCATTTATGATCGAAAGCAGTCGATGATGTAATTGTAAAATTGTATCCTTTATTACGGTAAAATTCCGTATACACGCGATTTAATGTAAACGACTGAATGGCGAGAACATTCGCATAGATCGCCGCCTCCGGCCAAGTTGCATAAATCTCGCTTGATGCAACATTCTTAATATAATCCCGGTACGGCACATAATAATCTTTCGCGGAAGAATCCGTTGGAGGACCATCATGCACAACAATAAATTCAGGGATAACAACACGGCTTAAAACAATCTCGCCAGTCTCTGCAATCGGCTGTACTTCTGGCTCGATAATTTTGGGCGGATAATCGCCGTATAATGTATGCGGTCCAATAACAAAAGCCTCCGCTGTCCCTTCGCCGGAGGATGGCAGAGGATCCAAAGTAACATTTTGCAGCGCAGTCACCGTTGGAAGTATCTCCGCACCGCTGATCACTACCGGCTCAAACCCCTCCGCGCTGATGCGAAAAGTATATTCCGAATACGGCTGCAATGAAAATGGTTCCAGACTGTAGGCAAGCGGCGGTGCAGGCAGATCAATCACAGGCGTCAGACCCGTGTTGTCTGTTCTCAATGTACGCAGTATTGTTTGAGGTTCGCCAGTGTAAGATATTTCAATAATCGCATCTTCAACTGGGCGGCTTCCTGCCGCAGCAATCACAGAAAAACGCAAACTTCCTGTATATGGTCCTGCCTCCGCTGGTTCATTGGTCTCTTCTGGAAGATCGACAGCAGTTGATGTAACAGGGACTGTTTGAGAGTTCGCTGTTTGACGTTCTCTTCCTTTTGGCGTCAATAAAAAAGGCGTTCGTTTCATGTTTCCTCACATTCTACCGCTGCCTTATGGTTCTCAAATCAAGTATGGAAAATTTCTTCCATTATACATTAATATATGATCTCACTGTGCTGGGCAGATACTGTTTTTGTCGAAAAATATCATAATGCTGCCCCTACACAAGAAAAGAGAACTTCCTGCGGCATCCTGGAATTTGTTCGTTTTATTTTATGCAGTGAACAGTAGATTCATGACGTAGTTTCAAAACTGCTTTCTGTCACTTAGGCTTCACGTCATGCATTTTTAGAATCTGTATTTATGGGAGATTTGTTCCAAAGAAAAGAGGTATAGGAACTGCACTGACGGAATTTCGTTCAAAAATTATACAAATCAGTGCGTGTCGATGGCGAAAATACATTTTTTGACACGTCTTAAAAAAACAGAGAAATAAAAATACATCGCCGTCAGATTCTCTATTTTTAAATGAAACTTACCTGACAGCGATGCACTTTTATAAAATTTTCGTCGATTTTTTAAAGTAAATTATTTTTATTTTGATTGCAGTTAAATTCTTCTGAAACATCAAATCGATATTTTTATTTTAGGAATACATATGATTTGTACTCATATAATCATAGAGCATCTTTCCATGTTCCTGCTCTTCTTTTTGAATATGGTTAAGCGCCATTCTTGCACTCTCGTCCTTAAATTCAAAAATACAGGTATCATACATATGAGAAGCATGTTTTTCTGTTGACAGCACATCGTTGCAGAGAAAACAATCATTCTTTTTATCTTCCGAATCCACAGCACTATATACGGCGGTAAATGTCGGCTGAGATTTTGAAGCGCCCGCTTTCATCGCAGGCACTTCGCCCTGCTGCATTTTAAGAATTGTATCCAAGTGTGATTGCTCTGTTTTTGCAATCTGGCTGAATAATTCTTTTAATTGATTATCTTTTGCACAAGAAGCATGTTTTGTGTATTTTTCAACGCACAATGTTTCTTCCTCTTTTAAATCTTTTAATAATCCGATCTCTTTTTGCGTGAATTGCATGGTACTCCTTCCTACGCACAGCTTACTTACCTGTATGCGCAAATAAAACAATAGATCTGATTTTTCACTGCCGTTTCCGGTCTGTTACCAGTATCCCCTAGAGAACAAATAATATTCATTAAGGCAGATTGGAAAGCTGCTATATAAAAAGGTATGTAAATGCGAATACAATTTTATTTTAAAAACGTTTTTTACTTGACAAACCACTCTTTCTGCGTTATAATACAACCAACAATTAAATGATTGTTTAATTATTAAAATATGAAAACGGTGTTCTAAAATTTACATGATTTGTTTTTGCGGTACTGCTATTTTGTCAGAGAAAAGCAAAATTTTTATAAGAGAAACAAACCGCAGGCTGCAAAACAAAATTCCTAACAAAATGAAGCAATGGAGGATTTTATTATGAAAAAGGTATACAAATTACAAGATTTAGACTGTGCAAACTGCGCTGCCAAAATGGAGGAAGCGGTCAGCAAAATTGCAGGAGTACAAAAAGCAAGCGTCAATTTTCTTACACAGAAAATGACAATCGAGGCTGATGAAGGAGAACATCAGCGGATTCTTGCAGAAGCTAAAAAAGTAATTAAAAAAGTAGAACCTGACTGTATTGTTCTTGCTTAAATACACAAATTATCGTATGGCTGCTGGCACTGTCTTTGTCAGACGGCGTTTTCTAAAATGTATAAAAACATTGCTTTTTGTCAACAGATTTTAACGCGCAAATATAAAAAGTTTATGCAAAGTCTTGTAGATGTGGATTAAATTTCACATCTACATTACAGAAAAGAGGGAATAATGTCAAAAAATAAAAAGCGTTTGTACCGCATTCTTGCCGCTGTTATATTGTTTGCAGCGGCAAGTTTTATCCCGCAGGAAGGCGCAGTTCGTTTCGTGCGGCTCGCTGTTTTCCTTTGTGCCTTTGGCATTGTGGGTCATGATGTTTTATGGCGGGCAGTGCGCAATATCGCAGGCGGTCAAGTATTTGACGAAAATTTTTTAATGGCACTCGCCACAATCGGCGCGTTCTTTGTCGGAGAATATCCCGAGGGCGTCGCTGTTATGATTTTCTATCAGGTCGGAGAGCTTTTTCAATCTTATGCTGTAGATCAATCGCGCAAATCCATCTCTACTCTAATGGATATTCGACCAGATTACGCTAATTTAGTCCGCGGCAATTTCGTGGAGGAAGTTGACCCGGAAGAAGTTTGTGTCGGCGATATTATTCTTGTAAAACCCGGCGAAAAAATCCCGCTTGACGGCGTAATTTTAGAGGGAAACACAACGCTTGATACCACCGCTTTAACGGGCGAATCACTTCCGCGCACAGCAAAGACTGGCGATGAAATCATCAGCGGCTGTATAAATCTTACTGGAACATTAAAAGTTCGCGTGACAAAAGAATTTGGGGAATCCACCGTTGCAAAGATTTTAGATCTTGTGGAAAACGCCAGCTCGCGCAAGGCAAAAGCGGAAAACTTTATCACAAAATTTGCCAAATATTACACTCCTATTGTTGTAATTGCCGCTGTTGCATTAGCATTGATTCCTCCGGTTATTCTTGGTCTTACGGGAAGTGGATTTACCGGCGCACTGTTTTCTCAGTGGATTTACCGCGCGCTCATGTTTCTTGTTGTATCCTGTCCATGCGCTCTTGTTATCTCGATTCCTCTTGGTTTTTTTGGCGGAATCGGAGGCGCTTCCAAGCAGGGCATCCTGATCAAAGGAAGCAATTATATGGAAACGTTAGCAAGTGCCGAAGTTGTGGTATTTGACAAAACAGGTACGCTCACGAAAGGGAACTTTGTTGTCACAAAAATTGCTCCTGCCGCAGACAACATAGCAGAACATGAGCTTTTACATGCCGCTGCACTCGCAGAACATTATTCCAACCACCCTATTTCCCTCTCTATAACAAAAGCGTGGGAAGAATGGCTGACCACCAACACAGAATCCGAAAAAACAACCTCTGATGCTGCCTGGAAACCTCAAACAGCTGTAAATAACAGCGCAGATCTGGATACAGCAAACCTGTTTGACAAGGGATTTCCAGCTCCGAAAGATGTGGAAGAAATTGCCGGGCATGGCGTAAAAGCAACGTTTGGCAATCATACTATATTTGCTGGAAACTCCCGTCTGATGGAGCGCGAACATATTGCTTATCAGGAGCAGCAAACCGCAGGTTCTATTGTCTACATTGCAATTGACCATACATTTTATGGAAGCATTGTAATTTCGGATGAAATCAAACCTGATGCACAAAGCGCAATTACAGCGCTGCGCAAAATCGGCGTAAAAAAACAAGTTATGCTGACAGGAGACAACCGGCAAACCGGTGAATTTGTTGCAAAAAAACTTGGGCTGGACGAAGTGTATACCGAATTGCTTCCGGCAGATAAAGTAGACAAAGTAGAACATTTATTCTCAGAAAAAAGCGAAAAAGGCAGCCTGGCTTTTGTCGGCGACGGCATCAACGACGCTCCGGTACTCGCAAGAGCGGATGTTGGTATTGCGATGGGCGGGCTTGGTTCAGATGCGGCGATTGAGGCGGCGGACTTGGTAATTATGACCGACGAACCTGGAAAAATAGCGGCAGCAATACAAATCTCCAAAAAGACGCTTCGAATTGTCAAAGAAAATATTGTGTTTGCAATTGGTATAAAGCTGCTTGTACTTGTCCTGTCTGCGTTTGGGATCTCCACTATGTGGGAAGCGGTATTTGCGGATGTCGGCGTGTGTGTGATCGCAATTCTCAATTCCATGCGCGCATTGAAGAAATAAGTTCAAAGGAAGTACCAAAACAAAGCATAATGCATATAATTTGATAGAAAACAAATAGGACTGCACAAGGAAACTGCGTGCAGTCCTTTTCCTGTGCATCGAAGCTTCCCACAGCTCACTAACAGCAGAAAAAAACTGCTTGATGGTACAGGTGTAGGAATAGGAGGTTTCTATTATTTTATGGGTTTTACAGATTTTCTTCCGGTCTTTGCAGGCACCGGTTTTACATTTCTTATGACAACCGCAGGCGCCGCTATGGTATTCCTGCTTGGCAGGCGTATAAAAGAACAGCTGTTAAAAGCATTTATGGGATTTGCGGGAGGCGTTATGATTGCGGCATCGGTATGGTCTTTGCTGCTCCCCGCCATCGAGGAGGCGACAAGTCAGGGCAAATCCGGCGTTATTCCGGCAGGAGGAGGCTTTCTGCTTGGCAGCTTATTCTTTCTTGTCGTTGATTATGGGCTGCAAAAACTCCATACACAAAAAATGCGCTCAGCCAAATTGCAGGCGGAAGCCGGAGGACGACAGAGACTTTCCAAAAAAATGACAATGCTTTTTCTTGCTGTCACGCTGCATAACATACCGGAAGGCATGGCGGTCGGAATGGCGTTTGCAATGGTTGCACAGGGCAATGAGAGTGCTGGAGTAACAATGATATCTGCAATTGCGCTTGCTGTTGGTATTGGCATCCAGAACTTTCCAGAAGGAGCGGCGATCGCCCTGCCATTATGTCAGGAAAATATAAGCCGCCGCAGAGCCTTCTTCTATGGCACGCTGTCAGGCATTGTAGAACCAATTGCAGGTATTTTGACTGTGCTTATTGCAGGCTCAATCAAAGTTCTGCTTCCTTGGATGCTGTCTTTTGCCGCAGGTGCAATGATTTATGTTGTAGTTGAAGAACTGATCCCCGAAGCCCATGTTGAATCTGGGGTAAAAATCGGCACCATCGGCGCGCTTGTCGGCTTCCTTGCAATGATGGTTCTTGACGTAGCGCTTGGCTGATGATACTTTTCAATACACTCCAGCTTTTCTTATATCGTTATCTCGTATAAACTCCCTGCTTAAAAAAACATAGATACAAACAGACCTGTGCCACACTTTTCTGCACAGGTCTGTCAATAAATCGTTTCTATAAATCATAACATGTTTTTTTAGATACCTTCGCAAAATTTATCTACAGCAAGAGAACTTTTCGACCGAAAAAAAATATCTTTTCCACGATTACCCTTATACATAAAATCTCTCAGGGGTTTGCTTGTATCGTTACAATTTTCTATCTTGTAACGAATCAATCTTCTCCTTCTAAGGTCGGATTATCCTTCGGGAATATATTCTCCAAAACTTTTTCTGTAATAACGAACGGTTCAGAACTGCTTAATTCCTGCTCGTCGGAACCTTGCTGTACTACAGTAATTTCAGAACCTTCCTGCGGCAATGGCATAATTGCAGACAATATCGTATCGCTGATATACATTGTCGATACTTTCTCGCCGTCAACTTGAACATTGCTGTAAGGAGTAAAATTGGAACCAGTCAAAAAGACCGTATACACTTCTTCCCCCTTGTCCTTTCTGCCAAGAAAAATCCAGAACGATTTATCTTTTTCCTCTGTTTTTTCACTGTATTCTGTTGCATCACTGTCAAGTACTTCCTGATCTTCTATATTTTCTTCCGTGGTATTCTCCTCCCAGATTACAGCGCTGCTGTCGGCAAACGCACGAATTGCTGTTATAGTGACTTTGTCAATTCCCATCTGCATATGAACTGCAGGATATGGATTTTCCCCATTGTAAGCATTCTGGTTTCCATAGAGCATATCATACTCTAAAACTTTTAAATCCTCCTCATAAATATCAGATTCCATCTGTGTTTGATGAAACCGATTGATAATACCATTATGAATATCTAGACGATCTAAAACATAAGAATACAACTGATACGCCTCAAAATCCTTATGCTCTGCTTCCATATCAAAACTGCTCCACACAACATAAGGAGTCTGGAATAGATTTCCGTTAGAAAGCTGCTCCTGAGTAAATTTCATACCTGGAAGGTGGTCTCCGTACATTACAAGAACCGTATCCTCTCCTGTACTTTTTAGATAATCCACCAGCTCGCCCACAAACACATCCATCTCATAAATCTGATTTATATAGTATAACAGCTGATAATACGTTTCCTCAGAAAAATTTTCCGGCAATTCCAAATCAATTACAGGATTGGAAAGCACTTCATTTGATGGATAACTTCCATGTCCCTGAACAGAGATCGCATAAATAAAATCTGGTTCTTCTGTTGATTCCAAAGACTTTTTGATCTCCTCGGTCAAGACAAAATCTTTTGCCCAATTTAGCGGCGTGCGCTCGATCTCGCGCATATATTCAATGGAAGTAAACGTGTCAAACCCCAGATTTGGAAACACCAAGTGCCGCTCGTAAAATGTGCCGTCATTGTTATGAATCGCATGTGTGCCATAACCCATACTTTTTAACACATAAGCAATACTCTCGCAGGTTGTCTCTTTTAAAATCGTTTTATACGGATATTCACCAGGACCAAAAAAATCCAAGTTCATTCCTGTAATCACTTCAAATTCCGTATTTGCAGTACCTGCTCCAACGCTTGGCACGCTTAAATTCCCCGACGTATATTCTTCCATTAACCGATGGAAATTCGGCAGCGGATCTTTTGTAAAACTGCTTCCAAGAATCGTTGTCGGATCAAAAAAAGATTCCAGCTGCAAAAAAATAACATTCGGCTTTTCTGGTATTTCCGAAGGATTCTTTTCTGCTTCCGGCACCTCAGTAGGTGTCGGTTCCGGCGTTGGAGCGCTTTGTTCTGGCGTCACAGTTGGCTCTTTTTCTGGTATCTCCGGCTTCAGTGTTCCATTTGGATCTGCCGAGGATATTAATGTTCCATTTTCGATTGCAGTAAGCAATGTTTGCATATACTCATCCGAATAATTTTTTGGTTTGGGAATGCCTGTATTCAACACACTGCTGACAAAACAATACGGCAGCCCATAACTGTGATATGCATCCGCCAGATTTCCAAAATTTTCAGCGAGAACCCGAAAACGCACGAGTCCTTCCGTCGCAACAATGCAGCTGGCAAGCAGAATAACAAATGAAGTTGCCACTTTAACAAAAGGCATTTTTGCATGTTTTTTCATTTTGCGAAATAACATAATGCACAAAACTGCAACAAGGAAAAGCAGCACGCCAATCATTGCCAGCTGCCATGCAGTAAGATAGTGATCCCATATATTGATCGCTGATTTAATCATGGTAATATCGACAAACGTAAACGGCGTTGTGCGAAACTGAAGCAAAATAAAATCCGTGATCCCCACAATAACCCAGAGCAGAGAAATAATCAGATAGGCAAAATACCGGCGTGCGAAAAAAAGCGCCGGAGTCAGCGTAATGGCAATAATCAGCATATTGTACAAAAATACAAGAGGCTGAGTAAAGATTGAGCCGACTGCTTTAAAAAACGATTCCCGCGAAAAACTGTCCACAAACAGATTCAGCGCAGCAGCAATGAAAAAAACCTGCACAAACGGCTTTTGCAAAAGCTGTCGGAAGGTTTCTTTGTCCAATTTTACTATTTTCAAATTAATTCCCCCTTTTTCATTCCCTGAAAACTTAGCTATTTTTTATACACTTCTGCAATTTGCCGCAACATAGTTAAATAATATCGCTTTTCTATTTCCCCTCAAAATACTATGTCCTTTGGGCAAATTATATCATAGCAGAAAAACTCGAATATTCAAGTTATTTTTTTTTAAATATCGTGGGAATTGATTGTAATACATCCAAAATGTGTTATACTTGGATATTCTCTTTTCTCAAATTGATTTTTTGCTTTACAAAACAAACAAACATAATAATATCAAAAACTAAGTTTTTTGGTATTATTGACAACAGAAATATTTGGTGTATAATAATAATGTAACAAAGAATCCATAATGGCTGATATAGGAGAAATGGGGGATTTTATGAAAAGAAAGATATGGAGCTTGCTCCTCTGCCTTGTGCTTGTCTGCGGCTGCTTTGCAGGATGCGGAAGCAAGGAACCAAACGACAATAAAGGAAGCAGCGCTTCCACCACAAAACCTGAGGAGATGGTAACTTCCCAGTTTAAAACATTTGCACGAAAAGTTACAGATGCTTTAAAGGATATGAAAGCAAGTACAGGGGCTGGCAGCAGTCAGGGTACCGATGTAAAACTCTCAATGGAAATCGGACCGCAGCTTGCATTAAACTACGGTTTGGGTGATCTGCAAAAAATCGCGCTTGCGATGACGATTGACAGCAAAAGTTCTTCTGAAATGCATCTGACCAGCGATTTGTCCTTAAATGACAAAAGCATTTTTGGTCTGGATATGATATCAGACAAAGAAGATGTTTATGTAAATCTTCCTGCTTATTCTCCAGACTATGCAAAAATGTCTTTGGAAGATGCCAGCGGAATGACAAACACAGAGCTTTCTAAATTGTTTTCCGATCAGGCGGACGGTCTGCCGACAATCGATGATCTGATTGATATTTGGTCTGATTTTTCTGATGACTTTATCGATTGTTTTGAATATCAAGAGATGGTAAAAGGCATTTCCATCGGTGAAGGAGAGTATGCATTTAAAGGCGATAAGTACATCACCAAAGCATCCGCAGAAGATGTCAAGCCAGTGATAGAAAAACTTGTGAAAGAGCTGAAAAAGTTCCCTGGACTGCAAGTTACCACATTCAAAGGTTTGGAGGAACTCGAAGAAATTACGGTCAGCTACTTTAAAAACAAAGAGGGCGAATATGCATGGAAATTGGGCGGTCAAGTCAATGGCAAGTCCATGTACTCTGTTTTGATTTTCGCTAAAAAAGGGTTCCAATTCTATGCGGAGGAAAATGAAAAGAAAGATATTCTTGCATACTCTGCAAAAGAATCAGAGAAAAAAGGAAAGATTGTTCTGTGTGATCGAAACGGTGATATCACGATCAATTATGATAATTACTCTGAGGATCATGTTGATCTTTCCATGGAAATCAACGATATAAAACTTACCGCTAAAATTGACAAGACCGAAGATGGTTTTAAATCGGAATTTGATCTGGATGCAATGGGTTTCAAAGCATCTGGTACTGTAAATATCGAAAATAGGAAAATTGTACTTTCCGCAACTGCTTCCTATTTGGGAATGAATTTCGGCACAATTACACTGGAATCCAAAAGCCGCACTTTCTCCTCTTATGAGGTTCCATCCAGCAGTCTGTCCTCCCAAAATTGGTCGCTCGGATTAGACCAGAAAAAGATGCAGGAAGATCTCAAAAACTTGGTTGAGGACTACCCATTCCTTGCCGAACCGCTCAGCGGGCTTTCAAAACTTTTTGGAAAATAAACGATATAAATTGAATCGATCACATTACGCAGAAAGTTGTCCTTAAAAACAGGGCGGCGGTATAGTATCAACACCTATACCGCCGCCCTGTTTTGGCGTTTCATTGAGCAAGTCTATAGAAGAACCAAGTGTGCAGACTATAATTGTTTGCGTATGTTTTGCAACTGCTCTAACTTAATTACTTTTACATTGTGTGCTGCCGCTGTCTCAATAATATCGTGGCTTAACTTATGGTCTAAATCCCGCATTATGCGTTGTTCTTGTGTGAAACTGAGCTTTTCTTATTCATCAAACAGTGGAGAAGAAAACATAACACTACTATATTCATTCTCATTGTCTGCCTGAAAGTCTTTATAGTACGATACGAAACCATCAACAATCACTTTTCTTGAATTAACAAACTCATTCTCAATGCCACCATTTTTTAGGCTATCTATCCATTCTTGATCTATCATACAACCTACATCGAAATTAATTTCATGTTTTACTCTTTCAAGCAGCGGAACATCTGTAATATCGCCTAAGCAAAACAAATAGCCGCAAAGTAACCGTATATATTCTGAACTGCCTTGCTGAAAATCTTTGATCTCCTGTTCAATCAGTTCCTGGACTTCTTTTTTAGAAATTGCGTTAAAGTCAAATCCTAACTTTTGAACAAGCAGTTCTGCCCTTTTGTCGTTGGTCATACTCTTTTCCCCCTATGCGTTGAAATTCAATAACAGTAATTCCACTTTTATCCATACAAGCATAGATTTTTCCACTTTCTGTTTCATATAATACAGAATAGAGGATCGGCTGTCAATTTTCATTTAAAAATATACACTTACACAATGTATACAGAAAATGAATAATACAGAAGAATTTGCTTGTTTGATGGCGGGAGACGCTTTGGATATAGACGAATTTCCCTGTTTGATGTGAGTAGCACTTTGAAGATAGAAAATTGTTCCCATAATGCACCTGCTGGACAAATTATCACCCCCGTGCTATACTCCCGAGTTTGACACTTGTGAAAGTAAAAAGCGGCTACAGATCCAGTAATTATGC
>CAMUAR010000083.1 GCA_947086895.1 uncultured Lachnospiraceae bacterium
CTGGTGCGGCGCACGGGTCGCGCAGCGAGCAGGAGAAAAAGCGTTCCTGCTCGATTTGAGAAGGCAGGGGCGCGAAAGGAAAGCAGTTGCGCCCCGCGTCAAATTTTATAAATAGATTAACATAAATGTACCTTGCAAAATAAAGAAAAATATAGGATAATATGCTTTATGACATATTCCGTTTTGGAGGGCAGGTTATGATTTTAAAATTCCTGAGAAAGTATAAATACAGTTATTTGTTGGGCATGGCTGTTCTTCTGGCGGTGGATTATTTGGGGCTGTTTATTCCTGAATATACCGGGGATATTACGGACGGACTGATTGCTGGCATGGGAATGCCGGATGTGCTGCGCATTGTCGGGAAAATTCTTCTTGTCGGCGCAGGCATGGCGCTTGGACGCTTTGGATGGCGGTACTTTATTTTTGGAGCAGCAAGGAAAATTGAGTATGAGCTTAGAGGTGAGATGTTTTCACATTTGACCGGTCTGTCCATGCGGTATTACAACGAGAATAAAACGGGCGATTTGATGGCGCATTTTACAAACGATCTCGGAGCCATCCGTATGTCGCTTGGACCGGCGGTGATTTCAACGTTCGACGCGGTTGTGATGACAATTATGGTTATTGCAAAAATGATATTTCATGTAAATCTCGGACTCACTCTGCTTGCATGTATTCCAATGGTGCTGATTTTATTTGGCGGAGTGCGCTACGGTAAAGTTGCAGAGCGCAGATTTTCAGAAAAGCAGCAGGCGTTTTCTGATATGACAGATCAAGTGCAGGAAAGTATTTCCGGTATCCGCGTGATCAAAGCGTTTGTGCAGGAAACCATGGAGAGAGAATCGTTTGCGAAAGCGAACCAGAATAACAAAGATAAAAATTTGCGCGTTGTCAAACTTCAGGCAGTTGTAATGCCGCTGCTTGATGTTATTATTGGAATTTCAAGTGTAATTACTTTATTGTATGGAGGAAAGCTGGTACTGCAAGGAAAAGTGACCGCGGGTCAGTTTGTAGCATTTTCTTCTTATGTTACGATGCTTGTCTGGCCGATGATTGCGGTTGGCGACAGCATCACATCATTTTCACAGGGATTTGCGTCTATGAAGCGGGTGGAAGCGATTTTCCGCGAGCAGCCGGATATTTTTGACAGACCAGAAGCAAACAAACAAATCAAGCGGCTGTCAGGTCAAATTTCCATTCGAAATCTTACATTTTCCTATTTGCGCCCAGAAGAACAAAATAACAATCAAGATCAAGCTGTTCCTGCGCTGTCAGAGCTGAATCTTCAAATTCAAAAAGGCGAAACTCTGGCGATTCTTGGAAGAACCGGAAGCGGTAAAACAACGTTTGCCAATCTTCTTGTCCGCATGTACGATGCAGGGGATGGGATGATTCAGATTGACGGGCATTCCATGCGCGAAATACCGCTTTGTGTACTTCGGGAATCCATCGCCTATGTGCCGCAGGACAACTTTTTATTTTCGGATACGCTTCAGACAAACATTGCGTTCGGCGTGCGGAAACTGGCGGATGTACCGGAGGAAGTATTTGAGGAAGGAGCGGCTTCTTCAAAGATTTTTATGTCTCATAAAGAACGGCTTGAAGAATATTTGGAGCGCGATTTTTTCCAGGCAAAGAACCGGATGGACGAAGCGTACAACGATTTAGAGCCAGTGATGGAAGCGTCAAAAAAAGCATGTATTCACGATAATATTATGGACTTTCCAAAACAGTACTCCACGATGGTCGGGGAGCGCGGCGTGACAATTTCCGGCGGTCAAAAGCAGCGCAGTTCCATTGCAAGAGCTTTGATGAAAGATGCGCCGATCTTGATTCTTGATGATTCTCTGTCCGCGGTCGATACGGACACAGAAGAAAAGATACTGGCAAGTCTGAAGAAAGACCGCGAGGGAAAAACAACGATTCTTATTGCACACCGAATTTCAACAATTCAAAATGCAGATCATATTCTTGTGTTGGAGAATGGCAGAATGGCGGAGTATGGAACGAACGAGGAACTTTTGGCAGCAGGCGGAATTTATGCAAAGCTTTATGAAAAGCAGCAGTTGGAAAAGCAGTTAGAAACCGCATAGAACGATATTTTTAGAAAGAAAAGGGCTGGCAGGGCGAAGGAAGTTTAAAGGAAAATAAGCGGAATCAGGAAAAACGAGGTTGTTTGATATGAATAGAACAGAAGTTGATATTGAAAGATCTGCTGGCAGAGGAGTGTTTCGACGCCTTCTTACCTATGCAAAGCCCTATGCGCACTGGATGTTTGCGGCGCTCGTGCTGGTGCTTATTATAACGCTGTTGGAGCTGTACCGACCGATTATTGTCGGAGAAGTTATTGATTTGTTCCGGGAGGGCGCGGATTTTGAGCAGGTAAATCAGTATGGTATTATTTATCTTGCAGTGCTTCTTGCAAGTTTTACCTGCAACTTTTTGCAGACATGGATTTTGCAGATGACAGGACAGAATATTATCTACAATATCCGCGAGGAAGTATTTGATCATGTAACAAAACTTTCTCTGCGTTTTTTTGATATCACGCCGGTTGGAAAAATAGTGACACGTATTACAAACGATGTGGAAGCACTGCATGAAATGTACGCAAATATTTTAATTACGTTAATTAAAAACGTTGCGAAAGTAATCGGGCTTGCGGTGACAATGCTTGTGCTTGATGTGCGGATCGCTCTGCTCTCGTTTGTGCTGCTGCCGTTTATTGTTGCGCTCACTGTGCTGTTTAAAAAAATTTCAAGGATGACATACCGCATTACAAGAACAAAAATCACTGCCTTGAATACATATCTTTCTGAGCATTTATCCGGGATGAAGATCATTCAGATTTTTGCCAGAGAGCGGGAAAAAAATGCGGAATTCGGCAGAAAAAATAGGGATTTGTACAAGGCGAATTACCGGGAAATGATGGTGTTTGCCGTATTTCGGCCATGTATTTATTTCCTTTCCGTGCTTGCGCTTGCCATTATTGTATGGACGGGAAGCAGTTCTGTGCTAAAACAGACGATAACCGTAGGTGTATTGTACACCTTTATTCAGTATATCAATTCTTTTTTTCAGCCGATTCAGGAGCTTGCAGAACAATTTGGAACATTGCAGTCTGCAATGGCGTCCGCAGAAAAGATATTTACGCTGCTTGATGAAAAGCCGATGGTGGTTAATCCAGAAAAACCGCAGGAGTGCGGCCGCATTCGCGGAAAAATTGTTTTTGACCATGTATGGTTTGCCTATGAGGGGGAAGATTGGATTTTAAAAGACGTCAGTTTCACGATAGAGCCGGGTTCAAGAGTGGCGTTTGTCGGTGCAACGGGAGCTGGAAAATCATCGATTTTAAATCTGATTGGACGGTACTATGATATCCAGCGCGGTAAAATTACAGTGGATGGCATTGATATTCGGGAACTTGACAAAGAAAAACTGCGCGCTGCGATCGGGCAGGTACAACAGGATGTATTTCTTTTTACAGGAGATATCAGCGGCAATATCCGGCTGAAAAAAGAATCCATCACAGACGAGCAGATTCAGTTGGCAGCAAAACACGTCAATGCGGATGAATTTATCCAAAAACTGCCGGGCGGTTATCATGAGCCGGTGACCGAACGAGGAAGCACATTGTCGGCAGGGCAGAGACAGCTGATTTCTTTCGCCAGAACTTTAGCGTACAATCCGGCAATTTTAGTGATGGATGAAGCGACGGCAAATATTGATACAGAGACAGAACTTTTGATACAAGAAGCATTGGAGAAACTGATGGAAGGCAGAACAACCATTATGGTAGCGCATCGTCTTTCCACGATCCAGCATGCCGATAAAATTATTGTTATGCACAAAGGGCGGCTTCGGGAGAGCGGAACACACCAGGAACTGCTTGCGGAAAATGGAATTTACAAAAAGCTATATGAACTTCAGCTGCATGAAGGAGTATAGACACATTTTTTTCCATAACATGTTTGAAACAGTAAGAAAAGCCGTGAGGATCGTATTATTTTAAATGGTGCGGACAGTGCTTTTATTAAAATCAACAATATCATTCACTGGCTATATACTGATACGATAGAAAAATTTGCGAGAAGGCAGGACAGAAAAATGGATGCAAAGAAAACAATATTAGTTGCTGATGATATTAGGCTGAACCGTGAATTGTTCCGAAGCGCATTACAGGAGGAATATAACATTATTGATGCAAGAAACGGTGAAGAAGCAGTCCGAATTATGGAGACCAAACCCATTGATCTTTTGATTCTCGACATTGTAATGCCAGTGATGGATGGGATTGATGTATTAAGGTACAGAAGCGCCCATCGAGATATGCAGAACATCCCAGTGATTGTCGTTACAGCGGTGGAGGACAGCGATATGGAAATTCAGGTGCTGGAACTCGGCGCAAACGATGTGGTCAGAAAGCCGTTTGATGTTGGAGTGCTGCGCCGCAGATTGGAAAATGTAATCAGCAGCTGCAACGCGGCAGTACTCTCCAAAGAAAACCAAATGTTAAAGCGGCTGCAGCATCTGGAAGGAAAAAATAAAGAGTATGTCAAACTGTTTCATTCTTTGTTAAATCATATACCGGGCGGCGTGGCACTGTTTGAAATCAGAAAAGGACAGATTCGCATTATCTTTGCAAATGAGGGCGTAAGCCGGATGTTTGGTTATTCACAGCAGGAATATGTCGGTGTTGTGGAGGAAGATGCCCTTGTCGGAGTTCACCCGGAAGACAAAGAGATCGTTTTGCGCGCAGCGGAAAAAGCAGTTTCTTCCAATCAGGAACTGGAGGTGACGTTCCGCAATCAGTGCAACAATGGAGAGTATATCTGGGTAAAACTTACAGCTTCCATTATGGAGCGCGAGGAAGATCGTGTTGTTGGATACGGTGTATATTCTGATATTGACCGATTAAAACTGATGGCGGAAAAGGATTCTCTTACAGGGTTGTACAACCGGCAGATGTTTGAGGGATTGGTTGAAATGGAGCTTGGCAAGGAAAGTGCAGACGGGTTGGCATTGTTTATGATTGATCTGGATAATTTTAAACAGATCAATGACCGGTTTGGTCATCTGTATGGGGATGCAGTGCTGGCGGAAGTTGCAAAACGAATTGCATCCGTATTCCGCACAGAAGATCTTGTGGCGAGGATCGGCGGGGATGAATTTTGTGTTTTGGTAACATCGCCAGTGTCAGAACAACTTGCGGAGGAGCGCGCTGGAATGCTGCTTGCGCAAATGTATTTGTGCTTTGAAAAAAAAGAAGAGCAGGTTTGCGTATCTGCTTCCATTGGAATAGCGTTTGTCAAGCCAGAGTGCCGTTATAAGGAATTGTTTCGAGAGGCGGACGAGGCGCAGTATTATGCAAAACAGCATGGAAAAAATTGTTGTTTGATTTCAGGACCAGTAGAGCAAAAATTATATAGAAGTGATATAAAAGAACCAATTGTAATACGTTTGGAGTAGAAGGGTTGAAAAATTTGTGTGTTTCAAAAAAATAAAACGGTCAACAGCAAAAAGTGGAGGAGAACATGAGGAAAAAGTTAAAAGCAAAATGTCACTGTTTTTTTGGCAAGTGTCTGGTATGTTTGTTTATAGCAGGCTTGCTTGCAGGATGCGGCAAAGAAAATGAAGAAGTGCCGCTGCCTACCCAAGTTCCAGAGATCTCTGTTACCCCGGAGGAAACCCCGACTCCAGAAGCAACACCAACCCCAGAACCAACTTTAGAATCAGAAAGCGAGTATGATATCCCGGATATGCAGCTGGAATCTTTTGAAATTCCGCAGAACGATGCGCTTACTTATGTAAAAGAAATGAAAATTGGATGGAACCTTGGAAATACTCTTGATGCGTCCGATTGTACATGGCTGAACGACGAACTTGATTATGAGTCGGCCTGGTGCGGGGCAAAAACGTCAGAAAAACTGATTAAAACGGTAAAAGAATCGGGTTTTCAGACAATTCGTATTCCGGTATCATGGCATAATCATGTAGAAGGAGAAGATTATAAAATCAGCGAAACATGGATGGCTAGAGTGCAGGAAATTGTTGATATGGCAGTTCGTGAAGGAATGAATATTATTCTAAATATCCATCATGATAACAGCACGGATTTTATGTATCCATCAACAGAATATCTGGAACAATCCAAACATTATGTAACCAGCGTATGGAAACAAATTGCGGAGCGTTTTGCTGAATATGATGAACATTTGATTTTTGAAACACTGAATGAGCCGAGAATGGTAGGCACAAATTTTGAATGGTGGCTCAATCCAAATGATGAGAGCTGCAAGGATGCAGTTGCTGCGATCAATGAATTAAATCAGGCGATTGTAGATACAATCCGCGCGGCAGAAGGCAATAACAAAAGCCGCTATATTATGGTGCCAGGGTATTGCGCATCGCCGGACGGAGCTTTAAATGCCGGATTTGTAATGCCAGAGGACAGCGCAGAGCAGAAACTGATTGTATCGGTACATGCCTATACGCCTTATGATTTTGCGCTGAATGCCGAGGGTACAGACCAATTTGATTCGGCAAAAGTGGCAGATGTAAAGAGCATTACGGATTTTATGGATCAGCTTTATAATAAATTTATCAAAAATGGAATACCAGTTGTTATTGGAGAATTTGGCGCACGCGCCAAAAGCAATGTGCAGGCGAGAATTGATTTTTCTGTAGCTTATGTTGCTGCGGCGCGCGCCAGAGGAATTACATGCTGCTGGTGGGACAACAATGCATTTATCGGCATGGGAGAAAATTTTGGTCTGATCGACCGCAAGTCGTTAAAATGGCGGTTTGAGGAGATTGTGCAAGGGCTGATGAAATATGCAGAGTAATACAATAAATTCTATAAATAATGTAATTGATATTCTTGATATAGAACAAAACTTGGCTCTGTGTTTCTGCAATTCATTGATGTAATTGGAAATCAAAAAAGTATGATAAATAATAATTGACAAATTTTTATATGAGTGTTATAATTTAACCGCAAAATTTCAAATTTACTTGCTATGAGAAGAAGAAGTAAGAATCCAAAAGCTTTACAGAAAGCAGCCGGGAGATGAGAGGCGCAAAGCGAAAGGTTCTGAATACATCTTTGAGCATCCCACCGAACAAAAAAGTCTTTTGCTTTTATGCCATGGAAGAAAAGCAGAAATGTTTTTTCAGTAGGCTGGGACGGTATCTGCGCCCGTTACCGCGCTAGAGTATCACCAGTGGAAACACTGCGTACTTGAAAGAGGCTGACTGCATGAGCAGTCGGTAAATTGAGGTGGTAACGCGAATCATTCGCCCTCTGCATTGTGCAGGGGGCGTTTTTTTTGGCGAAAATTCTTTAAAACAGAATCAGACTGCAGCTGTATCTGTTTTTATAGTACTGCCTGAAATGGTATTATATCACAGGGAGTCTGGCGGTAATTTATTTGCTGCAATAAAGGTTGCTCGACCATAATGGTATCAGGAACTAAGACTTCTCATCATTAATGTATTATTATTTTGTGTATGAAAAGGAGAAATATTATGAGTGATATTCAAGAATTAAACAGTACCAATCTTGTGGAACAGCAGGTGCAGAATCAACTTGCCGTAATAAAAAAGGGCGTGCTTGAGCTGATTTCGGAGGAGGAACTGGAAAAAAAGCTGCGTCGTTCGATTGTGGAAAACGCACCTCTTACAATTAAACTGGGGCTTGATCCAAGCGCGCCGGACATTCATCTGGGGCATACCGTTGTTCTTAGAAAAGTGCGGCAGATGCAGGAATTCGGGCATCGCGCAGTTATTATTATCGGGGATTTTACCGGAAAAATCGGAGATCCAACCGGGCGGTCCAAAACGCGGAAACAGCTGACAAAAGAGCAGGTAGAGGAAAATGCAGCAACCTATATGGAGCAGATTTTTAAAGTGCTTGACCGTGAAAAAACAGAAGTATATTTTAACAGTGAATGGCTGGCAAAACTAAATTTTGAGGAAATTATCCGTCTGGCAGCAGGGACGACGGTTGCGAGACTTTTGGAGCGGGAAGATTTTTCCAAACGCTACCATAATCAGGAACCGATCGGGCTGCATGAATTTTTTTATCCTTTGATGCAGGCTTATGATTCGGTACAGATCGGAGCAGATCTTGAACTTGGCGGAACCGATCAGACGTTTAATATTTTGATGGGGCGGACGCTTCAGAAAACATTTGGCAAAGAGCAGCAGATTGCAATTTTTCTGCCGCTTTTGGAAGGGCTTGACGGCGTGGAAAAAATGAGCAAAAGCCTTAATAATTATATTGGGATAGACGAGGAGCCGCAAGTGATGTTTAAAAAGGCGATGGAAGTGCCGGACAATTTGATTTTACGCTATTTTGAGCTGGTGACGGACATGCATCCAAACGAGATAAAAAAGCTGAAAGAGCGTTTGGATGCGGGAGAAAATCCACGCGGTATCAAACTGCTGCTTGCGAGAGAGATTACAATGTTGTATCATGGGCAGGAACAGGCAGAGAAAGCAGAAGAATATTTTTATACTGTATTTTCAGAAAAACAGCTGCCAAAAGAGATCAAGCGGGTTTTATGTAAAAACGGAGAACAAACATTGCTTGACATTGTGCCGTATTTGATAGAAAATAAGATTGTGGCTTCGAAAAGTGAGTTTCGCAGACTGGCAGAGCAGGGCGGAGTATCAGTCAACGGCGTGCGGGTCACAAAGTTTGACGCGCCGCTTGCAGAAAAAGAAAATATTTTAAAAATCGGAAAAAAACAGTTTATTTGTTTTGAGCGAGAAAAATAAAAGGGGCATAACAATGGGGAAAAAATATCAAAAACAACAGAAATGGAAGCAGAACTATCAAAAAATAGCCGTTGTTTTATTTTTTGCAGTTTTGTTTACAACAGATTTTTTTGGTTTACTTTTCAGTAAGAAAAACAATATAAGTTCCCCATTGAAAAATATATCCGTTTTTGCCTCTCAAAAGAAAGAAGAGTCTGTATTTGAACTTACAAAAAAAGAACAGGCTTATCTGGAAGGACTTACAGAAAAAACATTGACCATCGGAATTGCGGAAGAATCTTTCTGGAGTGTCTGGAATAAAACCTCTTACGGTACAGCGGTTCCGACAATCGAGATATTAAAAAATGTGTTTGGGCTTAACGTCGAAGTAGTAACTGGTGGTTGGAGTGCGCTGAAAAAAGAGCTTTTTTCAGAAAATATTGATTTTGTTTTTGGTATGTCAACCGTAGAAACAAAAGAAAAAACAACATCGTCAAATACTAAGCTGTATTATTCTGAACCAATCTTTGAAAATCCGTGCCTTTTTGTTGTGCCGCAGAAAAGTCAGACAGCGGCACAGCAGATCGAAGGACTTCAGATTGGTGTAGTAGAAGCATCACCTGTGCCGGAAACGATTGCAGATTATTTAAAACAAAAAAATGAATTTATCAATTATCGCAATACTGCAGAACTTCTTGACGCGGTGGAGAAAAATGAACTGGACGCTGCAATAATAACAGAAAGTATGCTGTATACGCTGTATGGACGCACAAAGCTGAAAGCAGAGCGGTGCTTTGGACAATTTGAGAACAGCGGCGGTCTATGCACAGCAAAAGAAGAATTTGAGGGACTGATAAAACTGTACAACCGCTGCTTTCTTGAAAAAATAAAAGACACAAAAGAACAGCAGTGGCAGTTTTTAAATCAGTATATTCTCTGGAAAGAAAAAGGTATATTAAAAGAGCTTGAGAACAGAAAAAACACTCTGCGCTTCGCGTGGAGCGGGCTGGATTCCATGCCGCTTTGGTACAGTCAAAGCGGCGAAAAAACTGGTGTTTTGCCGGAGTTTTTTCAGTTTGCAGAACAGTGTGCAGGGATTTTCTTTCAGGAAGTAAAAGGGATATCAGGAGTTGATGCAAAAGAGGAACTGCTCGCTGGAGATTTGGATTTTTTGGCGGGCGTAGCTGGGGATGCCGCGGAGAAAGATGAAACGCTGCTTGCAGCCGGAATGCATACAACAAAGCTGATTGCTGCCATAAAAGAGAACGGTGAAAATCCTGTAGAAAAAGATGCAGAGAAAGAGTGTTATTGGGGAGCGGTTCCTGAGACTGCTTGTATGCTTGCAGGCACAATATTTGATAAAAGCACAGTGGAATATAACAGTGAGAAAGAATTGCTGAATGCGCTGTTTTGTGGTGAAATCGGCGGCATTATTCTGCGGCAGGATGCGGTGGAATATTTAAAGTTTGCGGAAAGCAGGCAGGATATTTTAATTTTGTCGAACCTTTCCATTCCAGTTCAGGAATCCTTTTTAATAAGAGCAGAAGATGCGCAGCTTGGCGCGCTGCTTGAACGGCTGTACCATGCGTATTGTATTTTTACAGAAACACAAAAAGAGGTCTATTCCGGGACAGAAAATTTTCTGAAAGGCTATATAAAAACCAATCAGGAATTGACAGAAATTTCACAGAAAACCGTGATTTGGCGTATTGCAGCAGCAGTGTTTTTCGCATTTTGTGTATTTACAACAATTTTATGGCGCAGAGAAGCGCAGCTGGCAGGGAAAAGCCAAAAGTACAGCAAATTAAAAAAGCAAAAAAAAGCATCCGAAAAACAATATCGTGGAGAGATGAGTTCCTCTTTAAAAGAAACAGAATGGTTGGAGGAAAGCCTTGCCAGAACAAAAGAAGATGCGAGAGAAACACTTTCAGGGCTTCATCGGCTGGAGAAAAGAATCGTAGAACAACTTGCAGAAGCAGCGGAAAAACAGGAGAAAGATGCCTTAACCGGTTTGCTTACAGAAAGCGGTTCATGGGAGCGCATCCGGGAAATATTAGAACAAAGCTCCGGCACAATGGCCGTATTTGCTTATCTTGATCTTGAGAATTTTAAAAATGTCAATGAAACTTATGGATATGATGCAGGCGATGAAATGCTGGTATCATTTTCGGAAAGTTTAAAAACGCTGGAATTTGATTCGAATACGATAGTATTCCGGCAGGAGGGCGACCGCTTTGGAGCATTTCGCGGAAACCTTGCCACGGAGCTTGATTACCGGATTTTTCTTGGGGAACTGCAAAGTCTGTCTGCGCAGGTGCGGGCAGGCGGCAGTCTCGTGTGTGTTACTTACCGCTGCGGGGCGGCAGTTTTTCATGGAAAAGAAACAGATTGCGGGAACACCGGCTTGCCGCGGCAGATTGCAGAACGTGCCAGAGATGCGATGGCGCATTGCAGGAAAAATAATTTGCATTTTTTTCAAAATAACTATTGACAAAATTGCATCTCAAGGATATAATACCTCTTGTACTTGCGTTAGCGCAGGACAAGATATGGGATCTTAGCTCAGCTGGGAGAGCATCTGCCTTACAAGCAGAGGGTCATAGGTTCGAGCCCTATAGGTCCCATTTTTATGAATATAGGATAAGCACGATGCCGATGTGGCTCAATTGGCAGAGCAGCTGATTTGTAATCAGCAGGTTATCG
>CAMUAR010000084.1 GCA_947086895.1 uncultured Lachnospiraceae bacterium
TCTGGGAAATCAGAACCGTCAAAGGAACAGACTAATCAGGGAGAAGATTCCAACGATGCGGAGTCTGGGAAATCAGAATCGTCAAAGGAACAGACTAATCAGGGAGAAGATTCCAACGATGCAAAGTCTGGGAAATCAGAACCGTCAAAGGAACAGACTAATCAGGGAGAAGATTCCGATGATGCGGAGTCTGGGAAAGAACAAGATAACAATCAGGAGAAAGAATCTGACCAGGAAGAAACAGAACAAACCTCGACAGTGCAAGGTGTGAAAAGTGCAGAGGAGCTGTTTTATGAAACTTTAGATTTATCCAGTATACCAGAATCGCTGCAAGTTCGTTATAATTCAGAGTTTTGCATGGAACTTTCCAGTGAACAGCAAAAGGTATTGGAGACTATTGTGGAAGCGGAAGCTGGCGATGAAGATATATTTGGAAAAATGCTTGTGGCTGGCGTTGTGTTAAACCGTGTGTTGGATGAGCATTTTCCTGATACCGTAAAAGAGGTTGTGTTTCAAAACAATGGAAAGACATATCAATTTTCACCAGTTCGTAAAGGCGGCCGCTATTATACGGTAAAGGTTTCAAGTCATACAAAAGACGCTGTTGCCAGAGTATTGAAAGGCGAAGATTATTCGGACGGGGCATTGTACTTTTTTGCAAGAAAATATACGTCACAGAAAAAAGCAAGCTGGTTTGATACGTCGCTGAAAAAAATTGTGAAGTACGGCTGTCACGAGTTCTATAAGGAAAAGTAAAAATCTTGCAATTTTATTGATCTTTCCTTTCGCAAAACCATTCGAATGCTGTATGAAAAAGTGGAAAATCCAGCAAAAAATTAATTTGATAAAGTCTTGTATTTTATAGAGAAAGGTTGTTTTGCAATACGCGAAGTGTCAAAAACCCCCGAAATTTTAGTTGTACAATATAGGGATTCATGCTATAATACCGTTGAATTTTGACGGGATGCCTGATTTGATATGGCAAAAGGAAAAATCTTTCAAGTTGCGATAAAGGATCGAAAGATTGCATGATATGCCTGAAAGGGGGATAAAGATGGAAATGGTTTATCAGAGTTCTCGAAATGCAGCGGAACAGGCGACTGCCTCCGAGGCAATTTTAAAAGGTCTGGCATCAGACGGAGGGTTGTTTGTACCAATAAGAATACCGTCGCTTGATGTTTCACTTTCAGAATTGGCAGGGATGGACTACAAGCAAGTTGCTTATGAAGTGATGAAATTATTTTTGGCTGATTTTTCGGAGAGCGAATTAAAAGCATGTATTGAAAAAGCTTATGATAATAAATTTGATACGAAAGACATTGCGCCGTTAAAAGAAGCAGGAGGAGTATATTATCTTGAATTATTTCATGGCGCGACAATAGCCTTTAAAGATATGGCACTCTCGATTCTGCCGCATCTTTTAACAACAGCAGCGCGCAAAAACAAGGTGGAAGAGGAGATTGTTATTTTGACTGCTACTTCCGGTGATACTGGAAAAGCTGCACTTGCGGGATTTGCTGATGTTCCTGGCACAAGAATTATTGTTTTTTACCCGAAAGACGGGGTTAGCCCAATCCAGGAAAAACAGATGGTGACTCAGCGCGGTCAGAACACATCGGTAGTTGGAATCCGAGGAAATTTTGATGATGCCCAGACCGGAGTAAAGAATATCTTTAATAATAAGGAACTGGCAGCGTCAATAAAGAAGAAAGGGTTTTTGTTTTCCTCTGCGAATTCCATCAATATTGGCCGGCTGGTTCCTCAGATTGTATATTATGTTTACGCTTACACTCGTCTGTTGAAAGAAGGAAAGCTTCAAGAAGGCGAAAAATTAAATGTTGTTGTGCCAACTGGCAATTTTGGAAATATTCTGGCGGCATACTATGCAAAATGCGCAGGACTTCCATTTGGAAAACTGATTTGTGCTTCCAATGATAACAAAGTGCTGTATGACTTTTTTACAACAGGTTCTTATAATCGAAACCGTGAGTTTGTTTTGACAACTTCGCCGTCGATGGATATTCTGATTTCCAGCAATTTAGAGCGCCTGATTTTTAAAATTGCGGGCGACGATGCCAAAAAGAATGCTGAGTTGATGAAAAAGCTTGCGGAGAGCGGAGTCTATGAAATTACAGATGAGATGAAGGAAAATCTTTGCGATTTTGCAGGCGGCTATGCGACGACAGAGCAGACAGCAAAGACAATCTGTGATTTATATAAGGAAACGGGATATATTATTGATACGCACACCGCCGTTGCAGCGAGCGTATATCAAGATTATGTGTCAAAAACCGGCGACTCCTCCAAAACGATCATCGCTTCAACGGCCAGCCCCTACAAATTTACGCGCAGTGTTATGACAGCAATCGACCAAAAATACAATAGTATGGGTGATTTCGAGCTGGTGGATGAACTTTCGAAGATTTCCGGTACAAGAGTGCCGCGGGCGATCGAGGAGATTCGGAGCGCTGAAGTGCTTCACAGAACCATATGTGATAAAGATAAAATGCAGGAAATTGTAGAAACGATACTTGGAATGTAAAAACAGGTCGAAAACAGGCAAAGTTCGATAGTAGAGATTGGAACTTTACCTGTTTTTTTATTCACGTAACAAATCGTAAAAAAATCGTAATAAAATAATCCATTTGTGACAACGGCGTGCCATAACTTTGACACAAACAAAATGTATTATGAATTCAGTCAAAACCGAGGGAACAAATTTCCGAGGAAAAATGCAGTCTGCGAGTCACATCCAACGTCATCTGCAGACAGAACATTTTGGGGCGGGAGAATTACCCAGGGTTGACGTGATGTAATCGTTCCGGCACGCGATGAAAGCGGCCTTCCAACAGAGGGGGAGACCTCTTGCCGCGGGGAAAAAGTCACAAAGATAATGCATTTATTGCATATAAAAAAGTGACAATTTCTAGCGAAAAGGGCTTGACCTTTGAAGGGAATGTTGTTATAATCAAACTGTTATTGGAATGATTATATCTGTAGATGCTTTGTATTTTTAAATGTGAGTTAATATATTATTATATTATTTCACAAAAATCACGAAAGTATCCACAAATATAATAACCAAATCACAATTTTTAAGGAGGAAGAAAAATATGAAGAGTATCTTCAAAAAGATCGCCTTCGTGTTGGCATTGGCAATGATTGTGACCACATTCCCGGCACAGTCTGCATCGGCAGCAAGCAAGCCGTCTGTCAAGGCAAAACGCACGCTTTATATCGGAGGCGACACACAGGAGCAGTACAGCAATAAAGGCTGGGCTAGTGTGAAAAACAAAGGCGACTATACTGTAAAGTTTGCATCTGACAATGAAGACGTTGTTACAGTAATCGAGCGTAACGGCAGATTAACCGCAGTTGGCGTAGGTACAGCAAACGTAACAGCTACTTTCACAAAGGGCAAGACCGTAGTAAAGAGTACTTGCGTAGTAACCGTTAAGCAGAACGCTCTTTCCGCTGGCGTAAATGCAGACAGCGCAAAGAAGCTTGCAGAGCTTACTGTAGGTGATGAGCTTACTCTTGTTCCTACAAAGACTGGTCTTGATGCAGACGAGAAGATGATCACCGTAGAAGATCCAGATAAGAAGGTATTCACAAACGGTATCCGCTTTAAGTCCAGCAATGAGGAAGTATTCACAGTTGATTCCAAGACCGGCGAGCTGAAGGCTGTAAAAGAAGGCGAAGCAAAGCTTACTGTTTATGGCATTCAGTGGGAGTACGACAAGGAGAAGGCAAAGTGGACTACCACAAGAATCAACGGTTCTGAGACAGAGTATGATGTTGTAGTTAAGGTTGGCGTTCCGACTGTAAAAGATGCGAAGCTGATCAGCACAACAAGAATCGAACTCTCTGTTGAGAACGTAACTGCTGAGAACGTTAAGGATCTCAAGATCACAAACGAGTTCGGCGGCGATGTAAAGAACATCTTCAAAGATCCAGTTTTAAGCGAGGATAAGAAGACCGTTGTTCTTGAGAAGTATGTTTCTCTTACAAACGGCGAAAAGTTAAGCTTTGCTTTCGGCGATCAGAAGGCAGTTGAGCTTGCTGTAGTAATCGGCGAGCCGGCAAATATCGTTCTTGTTGGACCAGCTACTTCCGTTGTAAACGGCGAAGGTACCAAGATCGAGTACAAGGTTCTGGATGCAAACGGCATTGAGCTTGCAGTTACACCAGACAATATCACATTCAAAACAGATGATCAGACCTTCTCTTATGTAGATGCAACAGAAGGCAAGATTTATATCTATCAGGTTGGCAAGACTGTAACTCTGGAAGCTACCTACAATACTGGTAAGTTTGATACCAACTGGAATCCGATTGTATTAACTTCCAACAGAATTCAGGTTACAGGCGTTGATCAGGCAGCTGTTGTACCTGGCACAATTCAGTACAGCCTGCATGATGGAGATTATGGCACAAATGCAGTAAATATCTATGAAGGTTCTGGTGATAAATCGCTTCATGCTAAGATTGTTATGAGCGATAAGACAGAGTATACAAAAGCAAAAGACGGAAGTTACTTTACTTTTGAAACATTAGATCCATCTGTTCTGCTTGTAGATGCAGCATCTGGTAACTTAGCACCGGTTAAGGCTGGTACTGCAAGAATTCTTGTGAAATTTGACAATGGTTCTGTAAAGATGAACGGCATTGCAACTGTAGTTGTTCGTCCGAACGCAAATATTACAAGAGTAGAAGTTGACAATCAGATGGCTACAATCTCTAACATGGCAAATGTTGAGACAGCATACTTTAACTTTACTGCAAAAGATCAGTATGGTGATAAGGTAGAAGGCGCAAATATTACAAAGATTGAGTCTCTTTCCAGACCGAATGGTGTAGATGCAGATACTGCTGTAGGTTATCTGAATGGAATGGGTACTACTCAGGCATCCTTTGTAGGAAATGGTCAGACTGCTGGTAACTATACTTACCGTGTATGGTTCAGCGATAATGTTAGTATCGTTGTTACAGTAGCACTGAGAAAGCCAGCAACTGATGATATCACAAAGGCTTCCAGCTATAAGTTTGTAGCAGTAGATAACAACAATATTACGGTTGATGTAAATAATGGAGATGCTTTAAATGGCGCATCTGCATTTAGATTCAAGGTAGTTGCACAGGATGGCGCTGGTGTTGCAATCGGTGTAGTTACAGATAGTTCTGTTCTGAAAGATATCGCAGTAAAGAATGGCAATACTCCTGCTACTAGTGTATCTGCAGCTGATGGCAATGGTATCTTTACAGCATCATTTGTAGAGGCTACTGTAGCAAGCGGCAGCGCAGTAAGTGGTTCTGCTGTAACAGCAGAGAATGCGAATGACAGCGTTGTTGTAGACGGTGTTGGCTACAAGGTTCAGGAAGGTACGTTCACCATCACTGGTAAGTACGGTACTACAAACCGCAATATCATCCCTACAACAGTAAGCATTTCGATTAAGAAGAATGCTCCGTCTATTAAAGTAAAGACAGCAGCAATCACAAGCAGCGAAGCTGGTTACAAGGCTGATATTATGGCTCAGCTTGAAGTTTCAAATGCTGATACGTACACAGTTCTTGCACTTGGCGATACTGTAAACAACATTACCCAGACAGGTACTTCCTTCGTACTGGTTAAGACGGTTAAGGTAGCTGAGAAGATTGGAAACAATTATGTAATCCACACTGTAAACTTGAATCAGTACTTCTCTGTAACACTTCAGTAATTTATGAATTGAAAAGAGAGCTTCTGCAAAACGGATTGATCCGTGGAGCGGAAGCTCCTTTTTTTATAATATTTTTTGTCTTGGCGAAGATTTTTATGAAAATCTTAAGAATCCTCCCATAGACAATACCATAGCAACGTGGTATGATATTCGTTGTCATAAAAAAAATGGAAATGAGGTTGTTTATGGGCTTTTTTAAAGATATTCTGCGGGGTGTTATGATTGGTGTAGCAAATATTATTCCGGGCGTAAGCGGCGGTACCATGATGGTTTCTATGGGAATTTATGATAAGATTATCGGAGCAGTCAATAATATTTTTAAAGAGTGGAAACAAAGTTTAAAAACATTGCTTCCCTACGCGATTGGGATGCTGCTTGGAATTGCAGGCTTATCTTTCTGCATTACGTATTTTTTTGAACATTTCCCATTACAGACCGCATTTTTATTTATTGGACTGATTTTTGGCGGTCTGCCGGTAATTTTAAAAAAGGTAAAAGGAAAAAAACTTGATATCAGCATTGTGCTGCTTTTTCTTGTTTTTTTTGCTCTTGTTGTACTGCTTCAGATATTTGGTGGTGACCAGGGGATCGTAAGGGAAATGGATCTTAGCGTTGGACTGGGGCTTTTGATGATTTTACTTGGAGCAATCACCGCTGCTTCCATGATTGTGCCAGGTGTAAGCGGCTCTATGCTTTTGATGGCATTTGGATATTATACCCCGATTGTCGCAGAGATCCGTAATTTTATCAAAGCGTTGTTAGCATTTGAAATGGATGGAATACTGCATGGATTTGCAATTTTAATTCCATTTGGCATCGGCGTTCTTGGAGGAATTTTACTGGTGGCGCACCTGATTGAATTTTTATTGAAACGCTATGAATTTCATACTTACGCTTCTATTCTTGGACTTGTCACAGCTTCCCCAGTTGCGGTTTTGATTGGAATTGGTTTTGGTACAATATCATTCGCTGCTGTTCTTGTATCTGTACTGACATTTGCGGCAGGATTTGCAGCAGCTTATATTTTAAGCAGATAATTTTTGATTTTGATGGTTTGAATAGTGATTCTAAAATAAGTACTTTTGAGATTTTTAGTATCAGAACGTGTTTGAAAAATCCACTTGTCAAAACAGGAGAAAAAATAAAGAAAGATCAGGAATATTTTTTCTTTCTTTGGAGGAAAATTCAATTCATTTTTTTCTTGTTTCTTTGATTTTGTGCAGTTTTTAATTTTGAAACACGTTCTAAACAGGATAAAAAATCTTGATTTTTCTAGGCAGGAGGTACTCCGATTTATAATGTTCCGACGAAAACTTAGTATTGTATTTTGTATTATGTTATGTTTTTCTATAATTAGTTTTGGACTGATCTCTGCTTTTGGAAGAAAGCCAGTGGACGTTTCGAAAGATGACATTGTAGTTGTAGCATCAATTTATCCGGTTTATCTGATAACGAAAAATCTTTGCGACGGCGTAGATGGAGTACATGTTGTAAACTTAACAGAAAATCTCACAGGATGTTCCCACGATTATCAGCTGACAACAAAGGATATGCTTATGTTGGAAACTGCGGATATTCTTGTAATAAACGGCGGCGAGATGGAACTTTTTATCACCGGAGCGGCAGAAAAATTATCCGGCGTTACAATTGTTGATTCAAGCATGGGAATTTCTTTTCTCTCTGGCAATGCTCACACACATAAAGAAGATTCTTTTGATCCAGACAAGAATGATAAAAAAAACAATTCTGCTGATATGGACAAGCAATCATCTAACACACAAAAAAACGAAGGAATCGACGTGCATGATACTGAAATTCACTCTTCAATAAACGGGCATATATGGCTGGATATGGTGCGATATGAAAAGCAGATTGCTGCTGTTGCAGAAGCACTTGGCAAAATAGATACAGCACACGCAGAGCAATATTTTGCAAATGCAGAACGATATATTATGGAAGTTGAAACACTTTATAAAGAATATCAAAAAAAACTTGCTGAACTTCAAGACCTTGAAGTGGTTTTATTTCATGATGCATTTTATTATTTGTGTGATACTTATAGTATTGAAGTACTGCATGGTGTGGATCTGGATGCGGAAAGCGCGCTTTCCGCAGGGGAACTGGCAGAACTTGCCGATGAGGTACGTTTCCATAATGTCCAATATTTTTTTGCAGAAGAAGCAACAGGAGATGCGGCAGTACAGCTTGCTGGGGAAACCGGAAGCAGCGTTATTTTTCTTGACCCAATCACTTCCGGTCCAGATAAACTTGACGCTTATCTTACGGCTATGCGGCAAAATCTTGACTTGCTTTTCAACTGCTGTAAGACAAAGAAATAAAAAGAATTTAATTTATTGGTATGTTGTCCCTGCAAAATCTATGGTTCGTTCTTTGCCAATTTTATAGAAGCTTTTGCTGTCAACAGCGAAATACAAGAAAACAATGCGAAAGATTAAAATAATATTTCCAGTCAAGGATCAAACATCAAACAAAAATATTATAAAAAAATAGAATATATAAACTTCTTTTCATGTAGGAGATCGTATTTTGAACAAAGAAAAGGAATCCATAAAAAGAAAATACCGTATACTTCAGCCACCCTGCGGACTTCATTGTATTAAAATGAATGATATTGGCGTGCGTGTCGGAAAGGAAATCATTATTGAACATGTCAATCTTCATATTCATTGCGGTAAGCTTACCGTTTTGATTGGACGCAACGGGGCAGGAAAGTCTACATTGATTAAGGCGGTATTAGGCGAAGTACCTCACAGTGGAACGATTGAATTTCGAGATATGCGCGATCGAAGTATGCAGGATCTTAAAGTTGGCTATGTACCACAGACATTAAATATTGAGAAAAATACACCGACAAGCGTTTATGATATGTTTGCAAGCTATATCAGCAATATCCCTGTTTGTTTTTGGAAATCCCGTAAACTTGCAGAGCGAATAAAGGATTCTCTCTCTTTGTTTGAAGCACAGGAATTATTGGACAAGCAGGTATGCGACTTATCCGGGGGTGAACTCCAGCGAGTACTTCTCTCGATTGCGTGCGATCCAGTACCAAATCTTTTATTGCTGGATGAGCCGGTTTCTGGAATTGACCAGAATGGAATGGAGCTGTTTTATCGAAATATCAATATGTTAAAGAAAAATTATGATCTGGCAATGATTCTTGTAAGTCACGATTTGGATTATGTTTCACGTTATGCAGATAATGTAATTTTGATTGATCGTACAGTACTGGCACAAGGCTCGCCGGAGCAGGTATTTGCCAGCAAAGAATTTAAGCAAATTTTTGGATAAAAGGGGGATGCGCGATGAATACAATATACCATATTATGGAATTGCTTCTCCCATTTGATTATATACGCTATGATTTTATGAAAAATGCGTTCCTTGCTGTATTGATTATTGCACCGCTGTTTGGACTTCTCGGAACGATAATTGTCAATAACCGAATGGCTTTTTTTTCCGATGCGCTTGGTCACTCTGCGCTGACTGGTATGGCGGCAGGGATTTTATTGGGCGTGGCGGATACAGGAATTTCTATGCTGATCTTTGGGATTTTATTTGCACTTTTATTAAATAAAATTAAGCATTCTGGTATTGTGACCAGCGATACTGTGATTTCTGTTTTTTCTTCTTTTAGCACGGCGATCGGACTTGTTATTTTATCGCGCGGCGGAAATTTTTCAAAATATTCTGCGCTGCTTGTCGGAGATATTTTAAGTATTACACCGCCGGAATTATTTCGGTTGTTATTTATATTTATTATAACTCTTGTTTTCTGGGGAGTTGCTTTTAATAAACTTCATGCAATCAGCCTAAGCGTAAGTCTGGCAAAAAGTAAACGTATGCCAGTAGCTTTGATAGACAATTTATTTGTTGTTCTGGTTGCTGTTGTGGTTATGCTATCCATCAAATGGGTAGGAATTTTGATTATCAACGCACTGTTGATTCTTCCCGCAGCTTCCGCCCGCAACCTATCGGCAAATATTAGAGAATATCATTTGTTTTCTATTTTGTTCTCTATATTTTCTGGTATTCTTGGACTTGTACTGTCGTATTATCTTGATATGGCCGCCGGTCCAATGATTGTTGTAATTGCCGCACTTTTGTTCTTTACAACATTAGCGGTAAGACCATTCGTAAAACAATAATTTTTCTTTTATATTTATATTTGAAAAATGATTATTTTTTATTAAAAAGTATAATAAGTAAAGGTAAAACAAGAGTTTGGCGGCTGTTCAATTTTTTATATTGTTTGTAATCTACGTGAGGGGGGATTGTTATGAATCGTAGGAAAGTTTATTTGCAGATTTTTACGAATCTGTTAATAACAGTAGTTTTTGTATTGTTGGCGGTGGTATTATTGCCTCGGCTTTTGTTGTTCTTTTTACCATTTGTAATTGGTTTTTTTATTTCTCTGCTTGCCAATCCAGTAGTTAAATTTATGGAAAAAAAGGTTAAAATTGTGCGCAGACACGGCTCGGCAATTATTATTGTACTTGTGCTTGCAGCAATTGTAGGACTGATTTATTTGACAGGGACTCTGATCGCACACGAAGTAGTTTCTCTTGTGAAAGATATGCCAAATATTGTTGATTCTATAACACAATCTTTCGATAATCTGGCAAAAGAACTGGCGAACATGATCGAAAAATTACCAGAGGGCGTGCAGGAAGTGTTTGAAAACCTAAATACAACAATCGCTACTGTAATAATAGATTTTGTCAGCTCTATTGAGCTTCCGACGCTTTCAACAGCAGGCGGATATGTTAAAAATATTGCCAATTTTTTACTGCAATTTATTATGACGGTACTCGCTTCCTATTTTATTATTGCAGAGCGGGATAAGCTGGTTTCTATGATCAGCCGTATTGCACCAGAGTCTGTAAAGGCAACCTGGCGGCTGGTTGCTGAAAATTTCCGCAATGCAGTCGGCGGATATTTTAAAGCACAGTTTAAAATTATGTGGATTATTACATTAATTTTATTTATTGTATTTGAAATTTTACATGTGGATTACTCATTTCTGCTTGCATTGTTAATTGCTTTTATTGACTTGCTTCCAGTGTTCGGCACAGGAACAATTCTATGGCCGTGGATCGTCATTGATATTATAAATGGAAATTATAAAAGAGCGATTGTGCTTGGAGTACTTTATCTTGCATGTCAGCTTGTCAAACAGCTGCTCCAACCGAAAATGGTCGGGGACAGCATTGGTGTCAGTCCTTTTGCCGCTCTGCTTTTTATGTATATCGGTTATCAGCTAAAGGGTATTCTTGGCATGATTTTTGGCATTCCAATCGGAATGATGCTGATTTCTTTTTATCGACTTGGAATGTTTGACCGATTGATTCAGGGATTTCATATTCTTGCATCAGATTTAAATGACTTCCGAAAGTTCTAAGTTTATTTAAAAAATTCCTTTCAAAATTCAAAACGTATTTCTATATTTTTGGAAAAATATCTCTCGATTATTTTTTATCCCATTTGCTGGATTTTTTAAGATCTGGCGGGTGGGATTTAATTTTTTACAAATCATCGAATTTTGTCGAATCTTGTTATATTATTAACCATCCCCATTATGACTTTAACTCCTAAAAAATGCAAGAAGCT
>CAMUAR010000085.1 GCA_947086895.1 uncultured Lachnospiraceae bacterium
CGCATCACCCCCATTCTTATGTAGAATGAAGGTCAACGCCACCCTGCAACACGGTGTCCTTGTCCTACTATATCATACTCTGTCGATACCTGCAACCAAAAATTACCGGAAAACCACTTTGATAATATTGTCGGTTACACGCTCAATTACCCGATAATTCTTAACAATCTTACCCTCTGACAACGCATATTCACCATCCGCTGCGGTTGCAATTCCGCCAGCAGCCACCTTACAAAATCCATTCACTTGACAACTTCTATCATCATACACTGCCAGCACGCCAAGCATACCGATTGCGTCCCATTCTGGACGGTCAAAGCGCGAGATGTATTTTTGCGTGTGGTCGTATTCTGGATTTAGTTTTGGGCGTGTTCCCTCATAGACTGGATTTCCGTTCTCATCCAGCACTTCTTGTTCCTTATAGCCTGTGACGATAGTTTCTTTTACAATGGTCATTTTGATTTCTCCGGTTTCTTCATCAATTTCCTGTACTTCTTTTTCAATTTCTTCTGTAATTTCAACCAACTCGATCTTAGGGGCTGGCTCCATGATTTCTCTGTTAAATTCATCATGCAAATACATTCCTGCCCAAGTATCACAATCGCCATTACCAAGTACGAATGGTCGCCCGGAAACAATGCCAAGGATATATGTATCATCTGCATCCGCGATGCGCACTTTATCGCCATCCAGAGTGACAAAATATCCTACTCTATCCGCTGTATCTTGTTTGCCGTCTTGCCACTCAAAAAACTCTGCATAGTCCGCAGCAGTGGATGCAGTAATAGTTCCTGCGGTTTTAAGTGTTCCATTGTATAATAAAGATAAAGCGTTGGAACGTGCAGTATTACTTGTACCATTGCCAATAACAAAAACATGACCTGTTTTATTATTAACTGCTCCTCCTGTTGTCATTGTAGCATTATATTTTCCTCCTGCATGAGATGCATAATTACTTGCCGTTGTATTCTGTCCTTCAGCATGAGAACTTTCTACACTTGCTGTTGTTCTATACCCTGCTGCATAAGACCTACTTCCACTTGCTACTGTACCCTCCCCTTCTGTATGAGAATAATCACCGCTTGCTGTTGTTTTCAATCCTTCTGCATGAGATGCATACCCACTTGCTGTTGTATTCTGTCCTTCAGCATGGGCAAAACTTATACTTGCGTTTGTTTCGGTTCCTTCTGCATGAGATGCAATTCCGCTTGCTGTTGTTTTCAATCCTTCTGCATGAGATGCAATTCCGCTTGCTGTTGTACTCTGCCCTTCTGCATGACTATCTTGCTCACTTGCTTCAGTCTTAAGACCAAATGCAAAACTATATGCGCCTATTGTTGTTCCTGCTTTTCTCCCACAACTAACCGTGTTATCACCATAAATCGATTTTGCAGCATAATCGCTATGACTATGCGTAGACGCTGCCTTATTTGCCAGCAGGTTGTTGACTTCTGCTTCCGTGTAATATCTATCATCATGTGTATGTGCTGTTGGCGGCATACTCGCCGGAAAATCTGTGATACTTGCTTTTGTATGGCTGTGTGAGGATGCCGCTTTCTGTTTTAATAAGTTATCCGATTCCGTCTTTGTATAGTACCTGCCGTCATGCCCATGATCTGCGTTTGCGAAATGTGCTGCATGATACCCGTCCACAGTGTCTGCATTGCCGCCATCGCGGTTTGCCTTGATGTTAATTTTTTTGGTTGCGTTATCTGCGGATATCGTGATGTTGTCCCCGGCTTCCAGCGTAAATGTTGACGTTTTACCATTGGCAGCGATCGTTACTGTCCCCACTTTGATATTCGAAAATGCGTTCTGGTTTACTTCTGCATTTGCCTCCACTCCATCCAGCTTCTTTTTATCTGCCACTGCCAGCAATCCGGCTTTACTTTGTGTTGCTTCGGTAGTTTCCGCTTTCGCGTTCCAATTTTCTTTATCCTGCGCTGTCACATGACTCGCTTCACTACCGATATGACCCTTTATTCTCTCTGCCAAGGTTTCCTCCGCTTTTTTCAAAAATGCCCCATTATTAAGGAGCTTTTCAAACAATGGATTAAATTTGTTGGCATGTGCTGGATCGGTAGGCTCCAACATGCGCATTTCGTCAGAATATTCTGGCGGGTCTTTTATCGTAAAATTTGACATTTTTGTTCACCCCTTAAAAATTTAAAAAATCTCATCCATATCGAAAATAAATTCCATATCGCCATCTTTTCCCTTTGGAAGAAATGTTTTGTAAGCTACCAGATCACCCTCCGCGTCAAACAACCCCATTTCGCTGATGTTCTGATCTGCAAGTTCTTCTTTTCCCAGGCGCACACTGTAGCGCCCCGTTGTTGTAATGGGAAACGTGTGGCTGTCAATATTTTTTCGCAGTAGCTCATTTCGCAACGTTACTTCTTCTCCTGTTGTTGCGATCACTGTGCCGCTTCCATCCACGCCGCCGTTTCCAAATGCCATCTGTGTGATTACTGGCAATGTAATATCTCCCGCGTGCGCTTTGCAAAGTTTTTCTCTTCCGATCTTTGTAATTACTCCCTGTGCCATAATTTTTTCCATCCTTTCTTGACTGTGCTATATTTACATTTTTAAAATCGAATAAAGATACTCGTCCAAGTATTTCGAAAGAATACTATTTACATCAAAACTTATTCCTTTATAGTATTCCTCCGCAATCCCTCCACCAATTGTGCATATCGTATCCAGGTCACACGGCAACGAATATGCATTTCTCAAAAAGGATTCGTAATCTTCACTCTCAAGGAAACAACGAATCGCCACAGGCACACTCCCTTGACAAGTAACATCCCACTGATACACACTTCGAATCTTGTTCAAGGAATATTCCACACTATATCGATAGTATTCCTTCGGATACTCCTTTTTGGCATACTCGAAAATTTCTACTTTTGATGCTCCTTTCCTCGCCATATAAATACACACGGCAGTTACTACTGCACCTTTGATTCCTTCTGGATGATTATGTGTACATTCCGCTGATTTTTTTGCAAAGGAAATCACATCTTCTTTATTGCCAAAGAATTCACCGATATAGGAACATCGCATTGCAGAACCGTTACCAAAGCTGTTATATGCTTTTTTGCTATCTTTCTTTATCCATTCGTCAAACATAACACCATATCCGACATACGGATACTTTCTTCCGAATTCTCTGTAAGTATCTGCAAACGGAAGATTTTTCTGAAGTGCAACTTTCGTTGCAATAGACATTATGGTATCATCCGTAAATCTACATTTTTTTGTAAATAAAGAGCATGTGTTATAATCAAGATTTTTCGGTCTTATAATATCAAACTCATACTGTGAGCCAGAAATATCTCCCAATATTGCACCAATAATTGCCATAATATTTCCCCTTTATATTTCCTCTTCATAAATCTCTGCATCCAGTATTCGACTGCCGTCCAGCATCACATTACCATCCAGCCGCCACAAGTCTTTCTCAACAACTAAACTTCCATCTACTTTACAATTTTCTCCGACAGAAGTCCTCATTTGCAGTGCGCTTTCCTGTGAAATCTCCATTTTCGTTTTTGCAATGATCTGCGGCAAAACCTGTGTATCAATCTCTTCTTCCGCTGTCCCCTGTATGGTCAACTGGCTACTGCTTTGTGTTTCCGTTTCGACGCTCCCATAGAAAAAGAGTTGGCTTGTAAGCTGCACTTTGGCGCGCACTGCACCCCATAGGTTGAGAGCTACATCATTCTGCACGTTCAGCTGCACCCACGGACGAAAACATAGCTGTGTCTGCACCGTTCCAGCGGCACCCTTGCGCCAATCTGTCTCTGCTCTTATCTGCAACACAACGGGGTAAAAATCCAGTGTTTCCCCAGAAAGATAACCATTTAGATAATACGTCCCGTCCAACTGCGCCCTGCCGTCCAAAAGAAACGGCAATACGTTACAGCGCGAATAAAACTCACTTATCATTCGTAATCCTGACTCTACATTTACTGGAATAGGAATTTCTATCGTCAATCGACTTGCGAAGCAAAACAACAAGTGTGCGGGAATTCTTTTTGATAAAATCGCAAAAATATCTTTTGTATAAATCGTTTTCTCCTCACTATTTTGAATCTCTATATACAACCTGTTATTTCCCTTATCATCAAAGGGTTTTAGTTCGCAAATAACAGGAGAATCCGTATATACTGCAATGATCTGGAAGATTGCAGAAGCAGACATTTTCCCTGCACCAACAAAATAGGACTTCACAAGTCGCCTGCGCTCTTCAAGAGTGCGGTTCTTGCTCTGTCCTATTTTTAAGAAATTCTCTAATTTTGATATGGTTGCTTCGTTCGCGTAATCAAGAAAGCCATTTCGATAAGTCTGTTCAATGTTTTCCTCCATTCCATCAGCGATCCTGCCGTATGCTTTCAGGATTTCCACCATTTCAAAAACATCCCTGTAAAATCGAGGATAATATGTTATGAGTTCATCATAATTATTGGCATAATACTTCTCATAAAATTTCACAAAATGCTCACCTCCCCGATGATTGGAACATCGTCTTCACTAGGCACAATATTCGTTGCAGATCCATTTAATTTCAGATCGCTATAGTCAAGAATCGTCTGCAATCCGCTTAAAATCGCTCCAACAGCAGATACTCTAATAACAATATCCGCTATCTCTGTCGTATCAAGTACAAGTCCCTTAAAATATTTCTCAATCGCCGCTTTTGCCTCTTCCCTTACTGCTTCCTTTGTAACTCCACTCGCCAGCTCTGCTGTGAAACTCACATTTACCGTAAGTGGTATTGCCGCTGCTGCTGTAAAATGCGCCCCAAGATTTGCCGCTCCCTCCCCCAACCCATCCCCTACTATGTACGTCCTGCCATCTAATGTAGCCGTATAGCCTTTTGTCGCCGGATCGATGTATTCCTGAACCTCTGCGACCTTTGCTGTTCCGCATGGCTTTCCTGTCGTATCAATCAATACTGCTTTCACTGTATTCGGTCCATTCCAGAGCGGAAAAATCCTTGCTCTTCCTATCCCATCGATGCTCTCACACCATGTTTTATAGTGCTGCTGATTCCCATTCTCGGCTGGACCTGCAATTTTCTCCTGCACACGGATGCGAAGGCTTTCATCATTCTCCTTATCGCTGCCACTCTCATAAAGCGCACCAAATTCTGCTGAAGTCAGTCCCTCTACGTTGTTTACTGGAATTGCTGGTGTTCCTTTGTAAATGTCATTTCCACTAATCCCCGCCATTTCTGCCTCAAGATAATAGATCGGCTGACCGTTTTCTTCCCTGCTTTGCAGGACGAAATACTGACCGTCATTGTAAAATCGTTCCCCAATCTGTGGCATAGTTCCCTCAAAAATAACACAGTACTTTGCCGGTGTAGCTGCCAATCTTGAAACCCCATACTCTCCTGCCCTTGCATCAAGTGCTGTTCCTGTTGCTGTTGCGACACTTACCATGTCTGTAATAAGATCGAGATCGGTATAAAGTTTTGCAATTTTAAGAAGAATCCCGGAAATTGCATCATAAAAAATACTCCCCTGTCGGGTGTCAATGCCCTCTGGCGCATGATTCAACACATCCTTCAAAAGTCGCTCATACGTATAATTTTCAAACACTAAATCACCTCCTCGATCTCCGTTTCTCCAAAGATCGTATCTGCCTGAAACGATATATAAGCACCGTCCTCCGCAAATTTAAACTGAAAATCATGGATCGACAGTATGCGTGTATCCGGGCGCAATGCATCTTTGATAAATCCTTCCATTACAGTCTCAATATACTCCGGGCTTGCATCCTTTGCGATAATCGCTTCCTCTACCTCGCTGCCATACTGATTATCGTAAATAAGGCATTTAAAGCGTGGGGTAATGATGGCTTTTCGTATTGCCTGATTCACTGCTTCCAGCTGGTCTACTTTTCCAACAATTCTGCCGTTTTCTATGTCAAGACGGTAGGTCAGAGATGGGAGTTCTTGTGCTTCTTCCACTGTATCGATTGGTATTGGGATATAAGCTGCTTCCATGCTGTGTTACCTTTCCGATCTGGTTTTAACCCGATCAAGCACATAATATTGTTTGCCATAGTGAAACGATAGTATGTAAACTTTTTCCCCTTTCACCAGTTTATTATGAACCGTGATTTTGTGCTTGGTCTTAGGTTCTTTAAAACTAATTTTCGATTCCAAACTTTCAAATTTTTCTGCCATATCCCATGTGGTAAACACTTGTTTTGTGTCTGGATTGTCAAATGTGATTTCCGTTTCATAATCTGTAAGCTGCCAAGGGACAAAGGTATTATTTTCTGTAATTATCCATTTTGCGTCACCTTCCATTTGGATTTTTAGTGGCTTTTCTAAAATTACTGTCCCCTGCAAAACTTCTGGCATTTGTCCGTCTACTATACTTTGTATCAACTGCTTTATACTTGTTTCCTCTGCCATGCCAACCTACCTTTCCTGTCAAACATCATTTGCGTAGTTCAGATTTAAAGACATGGTGTGCATATTGTTCCGAAATGTATGTGTGTCGCTGTCCACGTAAAACGTCCGAGATAACCCAAGCTCCGGGATGATAATATACACGCCTGTCCCGGAAATAATCTCTGGTATTCCAACCGCCTCTATATCCAACGTTCGTTCTGGTGTGCTTTTTTCATTAAGTATACTGGTTATAAGGTTATTGATTTGTGCTGTCGTAAGACTTTCATCTGGCTGGTCTATCTCTTGAAAAATTCCGATTTTCTTTTCCAACGCCACGTTGCTTTTTTGTGCAACTGTCGCGCCTCCCTTCGATACCATTTTTACACGGGTTCTTATCTCCTCAATGCTGCGCGCATACGAATAAGAAGAAATATTCTGCCCAGCCTCAATCACCCATTGCAGTATGTTCTCGCGCCGTGTCAGTAGGCTCAATTTTCCTTTTTTACTTGATACATAATGTCTTATTCCAGTAGCATCAAAATCAAGGCTCAAGGCATCCAAAATAGCATCAATTGCTGTCGTTTTCGGTTTCGTAAGTTCAGGGATTTTATAAGTACATTTCGCAACTTTCCCCACAGGTATCCCAAAGCGATTACAGCAATCCTGAAATATATCACTTGCCGTTTTGTTTTCATAAATAAACGTGTCCTTATTGTTCGCAAGGTATATTCCATTATCATAAGCCTTAAACGTAAGTCTTTTCTGGCTGCTCTGCGTCTGTGTCATAATCATGCCCCGGAAACATTCTTTTTCGTTATAACTAAAAATACATTGATGCCCCTGCTCTACATCAATCTCACTTCGGGCGTGCTGGTATCCATCATCATCTACAAGTGTGGCTGAAAGCGTTCGGGAAGCAGCACCTTTTCGCCCGCTCCACTTGATCTGTTCGACAAGCTGCGTAACATCATATCCCTGTTTTCCCTTTATGATAATCAGGTTTATTCCCTTCACTGTATCAGTCTCCCTATGGTATGGTAAGAACTTGCCCCGGATAAATCAGGTTTGGATTTCCACCAATCAATTTTTTATTCGCATTATAGATTTTTGTATATTGCGAACCGCTCCCATAAAGTTTCTTTGCAATATGAAAAAGGCAGTCACCACTTTTTACTGTATAAGTTTTGGGTTTGACAGAGTTATCTACCCTTGGTTCATTTTTTGCAACAGATGCTGTCTTTTTTTGTGTGTTCACTTTTACCTGTCGGACTTTGATTTCCCTGTACTCTTTCAGTGTGATACTATACTGATATGTACCTGGATCACCGCCCTCCTCACTGTACTGAAAATCTTCTATTGTACAATAAATATCCACACCGCAGGCTGTGACGATAAAATGAACTGGAGCTTTCCCAGCTTTCCAAGAATTTATTTTCTGAATCAGGGAAAGAGGTTTTGTTATGGTTTCTACCTGTATTCCGGGGAACTTGGCCGCCGGAAAAAAACTGGAAAATGAAAATTTCAGGGCTGGACGATTCTGCATAATCACAATCTCGCCAAGCCCTGTAATATTCACGCTGTCGTTATTGCTGCCATTTACCGTTTTAAAACTCGTTGGAAGAACGGGGAGTCGTATTTTTTCTTTTTCGGCATTGTATGTAAGCCATATCTGATATCTAGTACCCATACGAATATTGTCCCTCCTCATAAATTTCACTTTGTATAATATTCATTAGCACAGGCTTTAAATGTTCATAGAGGACTGCGAGAATTGTTTCTTTATCCGCCCTGCCATCTATCTCAATTGCTCCACTTCCTGCAATCTCAAGCAGAATTCGCTTGACTTGCTCTGCCCTTCCGCTGCCCTCTGCTGTGTTATTTGTTCCTGTACCAGCAAGTATCTGTAACGGTCGCTGCTTTTCATTTAAAGCGGATATAAGTTTGTTCGTTTCCTGTGTCGGAAATACGGTACTGCCTTGCTCACCGATAATCAGCTCTGGTCCATTCTCCCCAGCAATAAAATAATCTGTGCTGTTGGTTGTTCCATTTGTGTATGCTGCTGCCGGTCGCGCAATCAGTTCTGGACCTTCTTCCCCTGCAATAAATGCTCTCTCTGCATTTATTGTTCCGTTTGCGTGTGCAGGAATCGTAGATGAAGTTTTTGTGTTTACACTTACACTGACTCCCGCACCCCTGCTTGCTAATGCTGCGGCCACAGCGTTTGCCACTTCCGTTGCTGCATTAACCGCACTATTCTTCCCGCTGCGAATTTGGTCGGCGTATGCTTCGATTGTAGATTTTGCAGAAACTGCCGCTTCATCGCTCAGATTCATATTTTCCACTGTGGACTGCATTTCCAGTTCAATCTCATCCATCTGCGCGGAAAAATCCGTAAGGAAATCTGCTGTTACTGCTGCCGCTGCTTCTTGCTGTTCGGATACTTTCGCCATAGTATTTGACAAGGACTCTATGGCATCTATATCACCCTTTTGAATGGCTGCCGCCATACTATCTGCAAATCCTGCTGCCTGTTCGCTTCCATCCTGCGCGTATGCAAGAAGAGCTTCATAATCCTCTCTCGCCTCGCCAGTTAAGCTTTTGCCGTACTCCGTCAGTATTTGAAGGTTCGCATTATAATCCTCCCAATAAGCAAGTTGGCTTTCCAGCGCTTTTTGCGCATTTTCCACGGTGGATTTTGTATATTCCTCCGATTTCACACTCGCTTCATCAAAAAGTCCGAATTGCCCTTCAAAACTCGCTGCCGCTGCCCTATAAATTTCATCATAAGCCGCACACAAATCAGAAACATTAGAACGTATATTCTCATAAGCATCCGATACAGCATCCTGCCACGAAATGGTTCTTTCCACTGCTTCTACAACGGTTTCCCGCTCTGCCCGAATCTGGTCAGCGTATGCTGTAACAGTCTCCTCCGCTGCCTTCGTTGCTTCCTCGCTTAAGTTCATGTTTCCGACAGTGTTTTTCATTTCTTGTTCGACGGAATCCATCTGCGCAGAAAAATCCGTGGCGAAATTTGCTGCCATTGTTGTTGCAACTGTCTGCTGCTGGGATAACTCTGCCATAGTATCAGAGAGAGAATTTATCGCATCTTTATCCCCGCTTCGAATCGCCCTCGCCATGCTCGCGGCAAAACCTGCAGCTTGTTCACTGCCATCTTGCGCATAAGTAAGAAGCGCCCTATAATTTTCCCGCGCTTCTCCTGTCAGATCTTGCCCATATTCCATAAGAATCTGTAGATTTGCATTGTAATCCTGCCAATACGCAATCTGACTGTTCAATGCTTTCTGTGCATTTTCTACAGTAGCATTTAAATAAGCCTCCGATTTTATGCTTGCTTCGTCAAAAAGACCAAACTGTCCCTCAAAACTTTCAAAAGCTGCTTTATATACATCATCATAAGCAGTACATAACTCTTCGATATCTTGTTGCACGCCCTTGTATGCTGTAGCCGCAGCCTCTTCCCATGAAATACTTTCCTGCGCCGCGATTGCTTCTGCATTTGCGACCGCTGACCAGCCTTGTTCAATTCTTGTTATTATGGCTTCATTTTCTGCCTGTGCCGCATTTAACTTTTCTAACGCTTCCTGATACGTTTCAAGGTCATCCCACTCACCACGCGCCCAGAAATGTTGCCATTTGCTCATATCGTCCATACGAGCCTGTTCAAGATTCACGTTTTCTTGTGCTTTGGCAATTTCTTCTGTCAATTCTGCCCGTTTCTGTAATGCTTCGATGTATGTTTCCTGTGCTTGTGCTTGTCGCTGTTCTTCTGCCTGCTGTTCACAGGCTTTTTTCATTGCCTCCACATACTCCTCAGTGCTAAGCGTTGCGCCATCCATCTGCGCCGCCAGATCTGGATATGTTTCTGACAATTTCTTTGTGATTGCTTCTAGTGCCTGTTCCTGTCCAACAGCAAGATCTGTTTGTGTTGCAAGATCTTCATATTTCTGTATCAGGGATAGCGCACCAAGTTCCGAATTTTTTATCGCTGTAATCTCTGAAGTGACATCCTCCCCCACCTATAGAGGCGGGGGCTTCCCGCCACATTCGGCAAG
>CAMUAR010000086.1 GCA_947086895.1 uncultured Lachnospiraceae bacterium
GCAGTTTAAAATATTGACTTATTCGTTTTGCTTTTCGCGGATATTATACCATAATTTTTCCTGTTAGGAAAGTCTTTTCTTCGCGTGCTTAGATCCAGCCTAACAATCTAATATAATACTTTATTTTTTACAAATATTTTGTTTTTTCCCTTTCCTCAAAATAAATAATCTTTGTAAAAAAATCGGAATCATTTTTGTTCTGGTTTTAAAGACAATTACTGATTGTTTGACTCAAATACTTTTTATATGATAAACTTAATTTATCCAAAATAACAGCAAACTTAAACTTCTAAAAAGGAGAAAATAATGAATATTGGAGAAATTATAAAACAAAAACGTCAAAAAAGAAATATTACACAGACCGAACTGGCAGAGTTGCTGCATATTACGCCACAAGCCGTATCAAGATGGGAAATGAATATTTCTTATCCAGATATTACTATAATACCAAAAATTTCGGAAATTTTATGTGTGACAGCCGATGAACTGCTTGGCATTCATCCGACGTCCGACGAACAAAAATTAAAAGAAAGTTTAAAAGAGAAACAAAAAACAAATCAAGAATGCGATATGGTTTTAAATCAGAGCCAGGCGGACAGCATTTTTGGCTGCACTCCTGTTTCCATATCAGAGGAAAGCAAAAAAATCCTTGTCGTTGACGATTCTGATTTTATGAGAATGATGTTAGAAGATATTCTAACTCACCACGGGCATACCGCCCTGTATGCAAAAAATGGTTTGGAATGCCTAAATATTCTACAGAAGGAAACCGTGGATGTCTGCTTGCTGGATATCAGAATGCCAGTTATGGATGGCATCGAAGCGCTGAAAAAAATAAAAGAAAAACATCAGGAATTAAAAGTGGTCATGCTTTCCGCATTGTCTCAGGAAAGTAATGTAAAACTGACTCATCAGCTTGGCGCACACAGTTTTGTTGTGAAACCGTTTCAGGTAAGATGCCTTATAGAACGAATTGGATAATACAAAACTCATTGATTTTCTTGCATTCCATCCAAAAATCCGATATAATATTGCCATATGTGCCGTAAAGCCCTTGCCTTTCGGCATGGGGAGTGTCAACTGTACAAAAAATACTCTAGTATGGGAGATTTTTATGGAATCAATTGAAATAAAGGCTTACGCCAAAATCAATCTTGGACTGGATGTGCTGTCCCGTCGCCCAGACGGTTACCATAATGTAAGAATGATTATGCAGACCATCCGACTGCATGATAAACTGGAAATCGGATTGACCAAATCAAATGGAATTTATGTCAAAACAAATTTAAGTTATCTTCCAAACGACAAAAATAATTTAGTTTACCGAGCAGCTGAACTTTTTTTCAAAACAACCGAAATATCTCCTCAGGTCTATATCACATTGCAAAAACGCATTCCGGTGGCTGCTGGACTGGCCGGCGGAAGCAGCGACGCCGCTGCCACCTTAACTGCTCTAAATGAACTTTTTGACACAGGTCTCTCCGCGGACCATCTAAGAGCAATGGGCGTGCAGCTTGGCGCGGATATTCCGTTTTGTTTGCTTCAGGGAACTGCATTGTCCGAAGGTATTGGCGAAATATTAACCCCTCTCACTCCCGCGCCGCAATGCCATTGTTTGATTGTCAAGCCTCCCGCATCTGTCTCCACGCGCTATGTCTATGAAAATCTTTGTCTTGATCATGTCGTTCATCCTGATATTGACGCTATGCTTTCCGCGATCCAGTGCGGCAGCCTGTCCGGCTTATGTTCCCTGCTTGGCAATGTTCTTGAATCGGTCACCCTGCAAAAACTTCCTGAAATTGCTGTTATAAAAGAACAAATGCTTTCCCTTGGAGCAATGGGCGCGCTGATGAGCGGCAGCGGTCCCACGGTGTTTGGACTTTTTTCAGACAGAAGTGCAGCAGAGCGCGCATACTATGAATTCAAGGTTGGAGAGTTTGGTAAAACTACCTATTTAACCCAGTTTTTTTAAACCATTGGTACAATAGTCATATTTTCTCTTTCCTCTTCATATATTATTTACCAAGCCTTATGGTCTGATTTAAGACTAGGCTGCGGCAAATGCTTTAATTGTAAGGAGGGGAATCTGATTGGAACTTATCCGAAAAAATATTCACACAAATAAATTAAAATGTAAAAGCAGCCTCCAGATCAATCTTAACGACGATATCAATGTTCCAGACACAAAGCCGGATATCGCGTCTGTAATGAAAGTATCTGGTGAAATTACTTTGGAGGAACAAAAGATTCTGTCTGGGAAGCTTTATGTAAAAGGCTTCCTTTTTTTCCAACTGCTCTACTTGAGCGCCGAGGCGGATCATCAAATACATAGCATGACTGGAAAACTCCCATTTGACGAAGCAATTTACATAGAAGGGGAATGCAATGTGGAGAATGCTTCCATTCACTGGGAATTAGAAGATTTATCCGCCAATGTAATCAACACCCGAAAAATCAGTATGAAATCGCTGCTGCAAATCACAGTTACAGCAGAAGAACTTTTTGATGAAAGTGTCTGCACTGCAGCAAACAGTGAATTCCCCGTATGCACGCGAACAAATACTCTGCATTTAACCGGACTCAGCGCTTGCAAAAAGGATTCCTACCGCTTCCGGGACGAGGTTGTTCTTCCATCGTCAAAGAGCAGTGTGCGCGAATTGCTCTACCGCAGCCTCTCACTAAAAAATGTTGATATTCGGCTTCTAAAAGATCAATTCAGCATCAAAGGAGATCTTGTTATGTTTGTCCTCTATTCCTCAGAAGAAGGCGAAGCTGCCGCGGAATATTATGAGACCGAACTCCCGTTTCATGCAGTGATTGATTGCAATGGATGCGATGAAACAATGACGCCGGACATTGGTCTATCGATCACAGATAAGACCGTTGAAGTACGTCAGGATACGGATGGCGAACCACGTATTATCAGTCTTGATATCCTAATGGAACTTCAAATTAAGATTTATGAAGATACAGCAATTGATGTAATTCGCGATATCTACTCTCCTGCTATGGATTTAACTCCCGTGTTCCGCCCTGTCGTCTATGAAAATCTGTTGGTACATAACACGAGCCGCGCACGTGTCAATGACCGCGTGAAGATTGGGGATACCGCGCCAAAAATCCTGCAAATCTGTCATGGAAGCGGCACTGCCCGCATTGACGACGTTTATCCTGTCGAAGATGGAATTATGGCGGAGGGTATTATTGATACTGATATTTTCTACATTACGCCGGAAGATGCCCGTCCAATGTACGCTGTCAAAGCAATGGTTCCGTTCCAGCAGCTTATTGAAGTGCGCGGTATCAACCCGGATACTGTATTTTCAGTTACACCAGAACTTGAACAATTAACCATTCTCTCAAGCGATGCCGACGAGCTGGAAATTAAGGCTGCTCTTGTTCTAAACAGCCTTGTATTTGACCGAATTACCGACAATTTCCTAAGCGATATAACCGAACAGCCATTAGACTATGACGCACTCCTTGGAATGCCAGGAATGACCGGATACATTGTGAAAGAAAACGATGATCTCTGGACAATCGCAAAACAACACTACACAACAATGGAATCTATTATGGAATTAAATGAACTTCCAGATGATACATTAACTGCTGGTACTCACTTGCTTCTTTTAAAAGAAATTATGTCATAAGCTCACCATTTATATTTACTTTCCTTTCTTTTGGCTCCTGTATCAAAAAAATACGACAGTATGCTAAGTACTGTCGTATTTTTTGCACGGACAACATAATCCATTAAAATGGCATATAAATATTGCGAATAAAAGTAAAATAGTTTCTCTTCTCGCTGAATGCCACAAGGACTATGTAATGTATCTTTCTAAAAATTATTCTGCTGCTTCAGAATTTTTAATGCTGTTTTTCCATTCATTCATCTTTTCGCGGGTTGCTTCCATTGTTTTTCCGCAGATGCCAGGCAGTTCATCGCCCCATGCCTTTGTCGCCTGCTTAAAACCTTTTTCAATCGCTGCCATCAGTTCGTCTGCCTTGGATGGATCATCCCCAGCCAGAGCCTTCGCGAAAGAAACCAAACGATCCGAAGTCTGCTCTACGCCCCAGTATCCATTTTCAGAAATATCTTCCTGAGCCTGCTTTGCTGTTGCAGCATCTACTTTAAGAGTCCCATTCCGAAGTGCAGCAAGATAATCTGTTGCGCTGTTGACCGCCTGCCCCTGCTTCATCATCATCTTTTCAACAAGAGAGCGAAGCGAAGCGGTTCTAGCCTCTGCATCTGCCTTCATTTTTTCGATTGTTGCAGTATCTGGCTTGCCAGTCTTTGCAGGTTTTGTGCTGCTGCCTTTCTCATAGACTGCTGCTTCTGTTTCCTTCACGGTAGTCTTTGCACTTGTATCTGTACTCTTCTCTGCCGCTTTCGATGCAGTTGCCGCGGATGTCGCCGGTGAATAACCATTTACACCAATACCATTTACACTCATTACAATAACCTCCTTTTTTTAGATCAACTTGCAAATAAAATGCCCACAATATTTGTATTGTCTTATAGACAAGGAACATTTTCCTATATTTATTATCGGACGAAAGTTTTATTTCCATAACCTGTCATTGAAAACTTATAAAAATTTATGTCAACTACACCATTCAGTTTCTTTTTACATCAAGAAACTTTTCCGAATCAAAACAATGTGAGTTTATACAATTTTTCTTTTTCTGACACAACTTTGTCACAATCCCAGACTATAATCAGCACTAGATAGTGAATAAACACTTTCTACTCCCACCCTATTATACTTCGGTAATTTGATTACCAGGAAAGGTCGTCTTGCAAAAGGCGACCTTTTCCCTTATTTTGTTTTTCTTTTTTACATTTCACTAAAGTGTATCTGAAAAATTGAATTATTTTATCCTCCTGTCAAAATAAAAAACATAAATATTTTTTCTTTCTTTGCACAAGAAAATCCGGCTGTTTTCCTTTTTGTTCCATGGATTCTTTTGATTTTCTTTTGTACAATTTATATGTTTCAAACACGCCCTAATATCCGTTTTTAACATCATTTCTCTCAGACAAAAATTGCTTTTACAAAATACTCACGCGATTGGCGACCGATTGAATTTGCGTGATATAATACCTGACAATATTACAAGAATCAACTTTTTTTTAGTTTTCACTGGATTCAATATACAAATCAAAAAATTTTTAACAGATAAAAAAAGGATATCACAGAGCAAATAACAGGGCAAACATATTTTTCTATCCTCACTCATATACTTTACCAAAAACGGAGAATTCTATGCGTTTCAAAATTCGATACCTTGCTGGACTCCTTATTTTACTGCTCGTATTATCACTTGCAGGCTGCGGAAAAGAAGAGGAAGAAATCAAAAAGGTAAAAGATCTGGATTATACGGTTGTAGAAGAAGCTGATTTACCTGACCAGCTGCTTGAGCTTGTCAACAAGAAAAAAAACAGCCCATTTTGTTTTACTTACAAAAGTGAAGATGCCTGCTATATCTGCCAAGGTTTTGGAACACAAGCCAGCAGCGGTTACAGCATCACTGTGGAAGATCTTTTCCTTGGCACCAATGCAATCTACATAAAGAACACTCTGCTTGGTCCCGGCAAAGATGAACTTGTTATCCAAACTGCCACTCACCCGTATATTGTTATAAAAATCGAGCTGACCGACTATAATGTCGTATTTCAATAAAAAATAGAATATACTCCATATATAGTATAATTGATAGTTATTTTACCTTTTCTACACAAGATATCGTTGACAATTTTGCTATTTTAATGTATAATAATAGTATATTGCGCCGATTCACTTTCGACGGAAAGATTTCTTTATTTTCCGAATCGTGTGCATGTGAAAAATCAAATTGAAATAAAGCTACAATTCGCAAACAAGACAAAATATGGAGTGCGGAAACAAATGTTTTGTTTCTTGCACTCCGGTTTTTTATCTTGCGCCATCAGGCAAATACATGTTCATGGCTTGTGGAAAACTCCATCAGCATTTATAGCAGAACTTTGTACTCTATTTTCTGTCTATCCGTTTTCCATTTTTCGCCGCCGGGCAAATATATTGTCGTAGGTAGCCTGCGGACACACATTGTATAAAGAAAGGTACAGGTGATAATATGAGGCAACCCGCAAATCTTTGCGCCGCATATAATTCTATTGTTCAAAATATCGGTCGGAAAGTCAAAGTCAAAACAAATTTAGGCAGGAATAAGGTTGATATTACAGAGGGAATTATACGTGCAACTTATCCTTGCGTCTTTTTGATTGAATTAAAACCAACTGAAATCACAGAAACTACAAAAACAATGTCGTTCAGTTACACGGATGTACTCACAAAAGATATTGAGCTTGTATTTTGCTAAATATAATTATATTTTACATACTATTTTGCAATATAGAAAAATGGTCATAATTCCGCTGGTCTTGCCGGACTTTTTACAAAGCTGGCAAGGCTGCGGCCAGTGCCGCCTATCTAAAAAATTTTTTTAATACCGAAATTCTGCTTGTAAGACTGTTAAAAAACTCAAAAATTTTCTGATTCTTTTCTTTATTATTTATCTTAATATTTCGCTTTAAATATTGCTTTTATTATTTTATTTATTATAATTTATTATATTTTCTCTGTATTTTTCTTTTAATTACAATTCTAAATAATTCTAAATTCTGCTCTTTTTCAAAAAACTCTGTTCCAATATAATATTTTTATATTTTCAATAGAAATGGAGAATTGCAAAAAATATAAAGATAAAACCGCACTTTATAATTTTTAGATGCACCCCAAATGCGATCTTGACAAAGCGCTTATAAAGTGGCATATTTTGTATATCCTACCTTTAACAGCAAAACAGCAGGTAATAAAATTTTATTTGGCAAGAGAGGAGACTACCATTGAAAAATGCAAGCAGTATAGAGATTCCTTCCATTTTAAAGATTGGGAACGGTACTTTAGGCAATATTGGAACTTACCTAAAAGACGCAGCATTTAAGCAAGTCGTTATTTACTTTGGAAATGGACTGATTGACCTGTTTGGGGAAAAAGTGATGGAATCACTGAAAAAATCAGAAATTAATGTATTGGAATACCGAGAAATTGACACAATTGAAATTGATGATATTATTGGAATGGCATTTTCTCTGCCAAACAAAACACAAGCCGTTATCTCAATCGGGGGTGGAAAAGTAATTGACGCGGGAAAATACGCTGCATTTTTAAAAAATCTGCCGTTTATCAGCGTACCTACCTCCAGTTCCAGCGACGGTTTTTCCAGCGCAAGCGCATCTTTGATTGTCGAGGGCAGGCGCACCTCCGTACCAGCAAGACTCGCGTGTGGAATTATTGTTGACACCGAAGTAATACGGACTGCTCCTGAAAAATTTATCTATTCTGGTATTGGGGATATGGTTTCAAAAATTACGGCTATTTATGATTGGGTATATGAGGCAGAAAAAGGTTACTCTCAATTGAATGGTTTTGCTGTGATGATCGCCAAAAAAGCTGTAAATAGTTTTGTGCGCACGCCGTATCAGAGTATTAAAGATGAACTTTTCTTAAAAGAACTTCTTGATTCTCTTGCAATGAGCGGTATTGCAAACGAAGTCGCAGGCAGCAGCGCGCCAACCAGCGGCAGTGAACATTTAATCTCTCACGCTCTGGATAAACTTTTAGAACACCCTCAACTGCATGGCGTTCAAGTTGGTATCGCCACCTATATTATGAGTATTGTGCATAACCATCGTTACAAGCGCATCAACACCGTTCTTACAGATACAGGATTTTGGGATTATACCGCAACCCTTGGCATGACCAAAGCAGATTTTCTTGAAGCTATTGATATGGCTCCTTCCATCAAACCGCATCGTCATACTTATCTGCATGAAGAACAATACCGCGAGGCTGCAAAACGTGTTGTAGCAGAAGATCCAGTACTTGCGCGTATCTTAAATTAATTATCACAATTTTATTAAATCTAAAATAGTGCGCCGTATAAAGAGAAAATATGGTATAGATATTATACCGCGCCGATTTGCGTCCGACCGAAGGGAGAGCATCTTCATCTGCAAATCGTGTGCATCTTCCAGAGGAATACCATGTTTGAAGAACATGGTATAATATCGATAGATATTATACCTGCACTAGTTCGCGCTTGACCGAAGGGTAAACATCTTCCTTAGCGAACTGTGTGCATCCCTCGGAGAGTACCATGTCGGAACGATATGGTATAATATCAATTCCTATATTTCCCGCTTTGTGCGGCAGCACTATTTTAGATTTAGAGTATGTCTGCAAAATCCAATTCGTTCGTTAAATGAATAATCGATATATTTACTATATATCGTATAAATATGTATTTGTAGGTACAACAAACAGGAGTGACTTTTTGCCAAAACGGAAACCCACACATATTTCTTTTTTTGCAGAAAACCAAACCATTTTTATTTTTGTTAAATGGAATTTTTTATTTTATCTTGTACAATTTTTAGACATATCTTAGTTTCTTTTAAAGCTGAAACTTACTTGCCTGTTCATTTTGTTTACGACTCAATTCTACCAATCCTTGTGTATCTTCGGAGCATTCTCCTATTGTCTGGGATAAAAGCATCATGCTGGCACTGGTTTCCTCCGTGGAAGCAGCATTTTCCTCCACCACGCTGGCAAGACTGTTCACAGAATCTGTAACACCTTTTTTCAAGGAATTTAAAATCTCTGTCTGATCGCCGATTTCCTTTGTAACTTCCTCCACCAAACCAACTTCTTGTTTTAAGTTTTTAAATGCTGATCTGGTTTCATCCAAACATTTTTGCTGTTTTTCTACATTGCTTATTACTTCCTGCATTTTATTGACAGAGCTTTCTACATTATTGGCAAGTTCTCTTACAATCTCTTCAATCTCCTGAGCATTTCCCGAAGATTCTTCAGAGAGATTGCGGATCTCTTCCGCTACAACAGCAAAACCTCTGCCTGCATCGCCAGCTCTGGCAGCCTCAATACTAGCATTTAAAGAAAGCAGATTTGTCTGGGCGGACAACCCTTTAATAATCTCCAGAGCCTTATTGATATTTGCAGCAGAATCATTGTTTTTATTTGTCTGTTCAGATACAATATTGATTGCTTCAATAGTTACTTTTGTAATCTGATCCAGCTCCTTAATACTTTCCGATGCTCCTGTAGAATGTTTTGCCATGGCAGATACAGCTTCTTCCAACTTATGTACACCCTTTTTTTCTACCTCAATGACACTGCCAAGTTCCACAATCTTTCCATTTACTGTCTCTGTTTCATTTGCTTGGTTGACAGCTCCTTTTGCCAAGTCTTCAATTGCCTGGTTCGTATTTTGAATACTGTCTGTGATATAAGCAAACTTCTCGCTAAACTTCTCACTGCTGCTGCTTAGCGTTTCCCCAGTATGAATTACACTGCCAAGCATACCAGCCAACGATTGTCGAACATCCTCTAAAGAACGTGCCATTTCTCCAATCTCATCCGCCCTTCTCAACATTACAGGACTGACGGAAAACCCTAAGTTTCCTTTTGCTGCCTGGCGCAGATTGCCCTCCACCATCTTAATGCCCTTGGTAAGTCTCATTCCCAGCACAGTAGCAGTAATTATGGCTGCAATCAGCATTACAGCAGCCGCAATGCCATAAATTCTCAGCATATCCGAAAATTCATGCTGGATAATTTCCTGCTGACTGTCAATCTTTCTATCCATGTCATCCACATAATTTCCAGTGGCTACCGCCCATCCCCAAGGTTGAAACATCTGTGAATAAGCAATTTTCGGCGCAATGGTAACTCCATCTGATTTTGTAAAATAAAATTCATTGTATCCGCCGCCGTTTTTTGCTGCTTCCACAATACACTGCGTAACTTTAATACCGTTCTTATCTGTTAAATCATACCGGTTATCCCCCTCTTGTTCTGTTAAAATCGGGTGCATAACCAAAAGATAATCTTCTCCATCAATCCAGATATAACCAGATGCATCATCCCGGTAACGCATTGCGCGAACCGTTTCCGCTGCCAGTTTCTTCGCTTCCTCCTCCGTGATTTCTCCGTTCTGGCTCTGATCGTAATAACTTTGCACTACAGCCAGCGCTCCTTGAACTTGGGATTGAATTTCCATATGATAGCCATCCAGCATAGCCTCTCCATATAACTCTACGGATTCATTCATAGACTGTCTTAAATAATAAACTCCCAAACATGCCAGTCCAACGGTAGGAATAGCTACCATAATACAAATCAGTAAAATCAGCATCACTGTCAGACTTCGAAATCCTTTTGTTCCTTGTGTATTTGTAGCTATTTTCTCCTCCATAAAACCTCCATTTTCTAAACGTTTCTACAACATTGTTAATTTTATTATACACATTTCACAACCAAA
>CAMUAR010000087.1 GCA_947086895.1 uncultured Lachnospiraceae bacterium
AGAGGAGGATAAGTAGATGCATTATCAATAATAATAATATTACTTTTTCCCCTATCAGCTAATTTGTCTATCATAATTTTTAAATAAGATAATCGATTATAACTAATAATAAAAATTGGAATATTCTCTAATCCCATTTTTTCTTGTTTAACAAAAAGTTTATTTCTAAAATTATAATAAAATATATTTTCAATTCGCGATATAATAACTTTAATATAATATACTAATCTTCTTGATATTTTTCGTCTTAAAAATAATAATATTTTCATAATATTTCCTTTTATTCATTAAAATTTCATAGCAAAAGGTACTATAAGATGAGTTATATATGGACTATCAAAAAAAACTGGAATTGGATAAACTGACATTACAATAACAAATATTATTTCAACAACATATTGCGGAACTATAATCCTTTTTTTAAAATATATGGCATATAATATACCGACAAATATATTTATATAAAAACTAAATCTGAATGCTCCATTAAAAAAACAACTTAAATGAGATATTACTATAATAATCGCCATTTGTTTCTTAAACAAAACATCCATACTTTTTCCCCTATCCCCCCAAAAAAAGTATAAAAAAATTAATGGAAGAATATAAATAATTCCTTTTAAATTCATAATATCAAAATGAACATCCAAATAACCTGCATATTTACTTAACCCCAATCTTGATACCAAAAAAGAATTAAATATTTTTAATAATATAAATAAAAGTATTGGAAATACATATCCTACATAAAATATAATATGTTTAATTCTTTTTTGATTATTTAAAACAAATAAAAATATAAAAATAAATCCAATTATAATAGCACTGTAATGAAACCCTCCTGCTATAATAATGCCCGTAATTAACAATTTCAAATTAGTTTTTTTCAGATATTCAACAAAGCATATCGTAAAAGTCGAAACAGCAATACACATCCGTACCAATCCCATCATATAAAAAAACATAGAACCTATTGTAAAAGCATAAACAATAACTGTATTTAACCTCTTTTCTTTACAATATTTAAGTATATAAAAAATAGAAATTGCATAGATAGCACCTTGAAATATTTGAATAAATACATAACTTTTAAATATATAATATGCAATTAAATTAAGAGCAAAATAAAATGGTTCCATAACTAGTAGTGTATAATTTTCACGATAATATGGGATATATTCATAAATCTCAATATAAGTTTGTCTATCAATTCCAACTGTCCTAAAAGCAATAATACAAAATAGCATTGATACTACTACAAAAAACAAAAAATTCACTATCTTACTGCTTTTTATTTTTTTCGCTAATATAAGTAAACATATACTTATTATATATATAATTATATAAAATAAATATGTATTTTCTCTTGACAGTATTAAATTCATTTCATTTTCCTCCAATAACTAATCGAGAATCCTTAATCCCCTTTAACATAGATTTTATTTTATTTAATTTATCATCTTCAAAAAATACAACTAATAAAAATCTTTTAAATATTTTTAAATAGGTAGTAAAAATATTACAATAGCATGGATACATCTTTGCTAAATATATTGAATTTCGAGTAATATAATATTTTCTAAAAGCATTATGATTATAAGTACTTATTCTTAAAAAAAACACATAATGATAACTTTGCTTTCCGATTGCATGTCTGAGAAAAATACTATTTATTCGCAAAGCAATATATCCCGCTTTATTTACTCGATACGCATAATCATAATCCACCATATCAATAAATAGCTTTTCGTTGAATCTTCCCAACTCGTTCCATATAGAAACATTATTAAATGATCCTGATGTAATAAACTGAACTATACTTGTTATTTTACTTTTATAATTTATTATTTTATTATTATTTACATCCTTAATAACTGGTGTTATAACAGCAACATTCTTAACATTTATATATTTCAAAAATTCTTTTATTATATTGTATGGAGATATCGAATCTTGATCTAATAATAATACCCAAGATGCTCCTTCTTTTTGTGCTAATTCCATAATACAATTTAAAGCAAATGCAATTCCCTTATTGACTTTATTATATATTATTACACAATTTTCTTTTTTATCTATTATTTGTTTAATTTCTTTCTTATTTTTCGATCCATTATCTACTAAAATCACTTTTTTCACTTGTGATTCTATAGCTTTTATATTTTTGTTTAATAAATTTAATTCAGGATTAAAAGTTACAATTCCAGCATAAACTATCTTATTTTTTATTCTTTTCATATATTCAAATCCTTCAAAAAACTATTCATTAAAATTTTTTAAATACCATGCTTATAGCACATAAAATTTTATACTTAAAAGTATCATCAATAGAAATTCCTTTGAAAAATCGAAAAATCACATTACTTTCTTTATAAGAAATATATTCTAAAATCTTCTTATGATTTTCATAACTTAAAATTTCACCAAATCCCTGTTCAAATTCTCTTAATGCCCTTAAACGAATATTAGGTCTTTCATAAAACTCCTTTAATAATTTTATTAACCGTTTTCTTATAGAAAACTCATAGACAGAAACATTGTTTTTATGTATTCGGTAATTTATATAACTTTTTCTATCATAATATATCTTTCCAGAAACCCCTGATACAATTTGATAAATAAATTGATCATGCATAATCTGATAAATAGGTCTATAACCCCTTAAAATATCTATTACTTTTTTATTAAAAATCATAGTGCATCCCGGAAAAACACTTCTTATCAATGAAAATTCAAAAGATATATTTGTTTTCACCTCTATCAAATCAATAAAATTTTTATTTTCGTCAATCCTTTTCAGACTAGAAAAATATAACCCCGCTGTATTACTTGGACATCGATTTAAAAACTTAATTCCTCGAATTAACTTTCTTGTTTCCCATATATCATCTTGATCTGCAAATGCATAATAATCATATTTATTATCAACGTCATATAATAAACTAAAAAAACTTCTGCATGCTCCAATATTTTTACCCACTTTTAAATGAATATTTGTTTTTTTCAATGCTTTTATAAGATCAACTGTACAATCACTGGAACCATCATCCCTTATATATATATCTACACAAACATTTTCTTGCTTCAATATAGAGATGATTTGTTCTCGTATAAATTTTTCTCCATTGTACGTTGACATTAGGACTGCTACTGTCATTTTGTCTCTCCAAACTTTATTATAAAAATTTAAAATATATTTTTTTCATCAAAACTTCAACATTTTTAATATCAAATTTCTTGCTAACACCAACATTAAATTTTCCCATTATTTTTAATTTGGATTTATTTAAAATACACTTTTTAATAATTTCAAAAAATTTTCTAACACTGGTAGGTTCACATGTATACCCAGTTTTTCCATTAATAGAATAATCTTTAATTCCATGTATATTTGAAGTAATAATTGGAAGCCCTGCCGCCATTGCTTCAATTGCGGCAACTCCAAGTCCTTCCCTTTTCGATGGAAATGCAAACAAATCTGCTGCCCATAAAATCTCCCTGATATCTTCCCGATACCCTAATAAAAATACTTGTTCTTCTAACTTTTCTTTTTGAATCAACATTTCTAATTCTTCTTTTAATTCCCCCATCCCGCAAACAATATATTTAATTTTTTTATCTTTCAACCGCTTTACGGCTTCAATAATCACCCGATGATTTTTATTTGCGTTTAATTCTCCCACACTGACAATTACAAAATCATCCTGATGAACTCCCAGTTCTCCTCGCTTTTCCTGCCGTATCGCTATGTAGCTGCTTTCCTTCTCGTCAATCCCCTTCTGTAATATATCAGCTTTCCCGCAATCCCTTGTTATAAAAGATTTGTCAGCTGTAGTTTCTTTTTGTTTTTTTATTTCCAAGCCTTTATCAGGAACAAAAAATTTCTGCGTATCCACTCCAACTCCTGGCACATACTCTGTTCTTTTCGCATGAAATTTCTTTTTTGCCCTTTTATAATCTTCTTTATTGATGGTAATAAGGCAGTCCGTCCACCGAGATAAAAATTTTTCCACCGGATAATATAATATCCAGTTTTTTAATGGTGCGCCTTGAAAAAAATGAAACCCATGAGCGGTGTAAATTACAGTTATTCTTGTCTGGTGTGCTGCAATTCTTGCAATCGCTGCCGCAACCGGAGTATGACAGTGAATCATCGTATAGCTTTCTTTTTCTATCAAATCTTTTAATTGTCTGTATGCCTTAAAATGTCTCGAAATTTTCAAAGCTTTTCTTGTAAAATCTACCTGATAAAAAGAAATTCTTTTTTCTTTCAACTGTTTTCGAAATGTGTGAATTCTTTCCTTATTCCAAACGGTTCTGTCCCTGAAATCGCATGCAACATCTACTTGACAGCCCATCTTTTGTAAGATTTCTATATTTGTCATATTAAATTGACCGATCATAGATGATACACTTGCTACCAGCAAAACTTTTTTCATTTCTTGGATCTCTCCTTTTTGTATAAGCTATATTTATCTACAAAAGCTGTTTTGCCGGTACTCCAATATATGTTCCTGCTTCTGTTAAATCTGCTACAACAACTGCTCCTGCGCCGACAATTACTTGATCTCCAATCTGTTTTCCCTGAATAATTTTTGTTCCTGTTCCAAGCTCTGACTCTGCTCCAACTTTGACATTTCCTGAAATATTTACTCCAGGATATACTGTAACAAAATTTTTTATCTTAACATCATGTCCTACTGTACAGCTTAGATTTAAAATATTAAAATCTCCAAGTTCTATATTGGTAGTTAGTATAGTTCCTGCACAGATAATATTTCCTTCTCCCATTTTGATATATTTCGAATAAGAAACCGAAGGATCGATTAAATTTGGATAATATAGTTTTTGATTTTTCTTAAGTTTTTCAATTACTGTTTTACGAGTTGTAACAGAACCTATTGCGCATACAACTGCCATCTTTTCTGATTTTGCTTTCAGATCATTGATCGAACCTATCACAGAAATTTCATTAATTAATGTTCCTTTTTTTACTACATCATCGATAAACCCAACCACTTTCCAACAAAATTTTTTCTTATTGATTCTCTCAATCAGCCAAAGTACTTCCCTGCCAAAACCACTGCCTCCGACAATTACAATCTCTTTTATCTTGTCCAATTTTATTCTCCTAAAAATTCTTCCATTGTTGCGCAATGTTTGGATGAAATCCCCTCTTTTTTCAAAACCACTTTTACTGTTTCAAAAATAATTTTAATGTCTCCCCAAAAGGAAATATGTTCCACATACCATACGTCTTTTTCAAAACGTTCCTGCCATGTGCTTGCATTTCTCCCATGTACCTGTGCATATCCAGTTAATCCTGGTCTGACATTATGCCGTTTGTGCTGCTTTTTGTTATACCTTGGAAGATATTCTACAAGCAGTGGTCTTGGTCCTACTATGCTCATATCCCCTTTGAGAATATTGAACAACTCTGGCAACTCATCCAAACTTGTACCTCTTAGAGATTTTCCAAAGTTCCCTAATCGTTTTTTATCCGGCAGTAAATTTCCATTTTTATCTCTTGCATCTGACATACTGCGGAATTTATACATTTTAAAAATCTTTTCATTTAATCCGGGTCTTTCCTGCGTAAAAATAATCGGTGAGCCAAGTTTGATTCGAACAAGCACTGCGACAATTAACATCGCCGGACTAAACAGAAGAATGGCAGTAAAGGAACAAATAATATCCAGCAACCGCTTTATATATTTTTTATAAATCCCATGTCGGTGTTTTTTTTTGATGTTTTTTCTTAAAATTCTTTTTCCTGTAACAGCTTTTTTGTTTTTCTTATAATGCATATTTCCTCTTATTCCGCCGCGCAAGCAGCATTTTTATCCTCAGGAACTTTAACTTCTGAAATGGAAATATTTTATTATCTTACAAACTCTTTGTTCCCATTCTTTCCTGTTTTTCAAAATATATAAACCTTTTTTTTCTTTTTACTCTCCAAAACATCCTCTGACAATCTGAATTACTTTTTCCTGCTGCTCTTTCGTCATCTTAATATCACTTGGCAGACACAATCCTCTTGCAAAAATATCTGCACCAACATCTTTTACTTTTTGTTCTTTCGTTTTTATCATTGTATTTTGTTCTTGTATCTCTTTTGTATACTGCTGTTTTAAATTCTTCTGTTCTATATTGTTTTGTACCAAATCCTTTTGAGATATGTTTTTATGGTTTAAATCATCCTTTATTTTGTCTTGATCTCCTGCTGTCACAAATGAATTTTTATGATAGGTTGGCTGTAAATGCATTGGTTTCCAGATAGGTCTGCCTTCTGCATTATAGTTTGCCAGTGTTTCCAGAATCTCTGTCGGACAGCTTTTTCCGGGTTCTTTTGCATAGAGTGCTTCGGTATCGCTGCGCACCTGCCTGCACATAGCTTTTTGATCAATAAGCAGACAGGAAAGCCAGAAATTTGGTTCCGTTTCTGATAAATATGGATTCATTGTAACTGGTAAATCTGCAAATCCATCTTTGTATCGAAAATAAATCTCTTTCTTTCTTTCAATATGCTCTTTTAAATGCCTGATCTGACCTCTTCCAATTCCTGCTACAATATTGCTCATACGATAATTGTATCCGGTTTCTTCGTGCTGATACCACGGTGCTTCTTCCCGGCTCTGGGTTGACCATTTCCGCACTCGATCCGCCGCTTCTTTTTCATCGGTAAGCAGCATCCCGCCGCTGCTGCATGTAATAATCTTGTTTCCATTAAAGGAAATTGCATTGTATGTTCCAAACGTTCCCGTCTGCTGCCCCTGATAGGTCGCTCCCAGCGACTCCGCGGCATCTTCGATTAAAACAGCATGATTTCGATTGCAGATTTCCCTGATTTCGGAAAGCTTTGCCGGTGTTCCATACAGATTTGCAACAATCACCGCCTTCGCTTCAGGATACAGAAAAAATGCCTGTTCTAATGCTTGCGGGTCCATATTCCAGGTATCATATTCGGAATCGATAAAAACCGGCTCTCCTTTTTCGTAAATCACCGGGTTCACTGTTGCTGCAAACGTTAAATCAGAACAAAATACTTTATCTTTTTGTTCCACGCCTGCCAATTTTACTGCCAGGTGAAGCGCCGCTGTACCGGAAGCCAAAGCCACGGCATACTTGCTTTTTGTCTGCTCACACACCGCCTTTTCCAGCTGTTCTATATTTTCTCCAACCGTTGAAACCCAGTTTGTATCAAATGCTTCCTTTACATAATCTTGTTCATCCCCATGCATTGTCGGAGATGCCAGCCAAAGTTTTGTTTTAAATGGTTGTATATTTAACATAAACTTTTTGTTTTTCTTTCACCCCTTCTATAAAGATATTTTATTGCTGTGATAAAGCCATAAACAAATTAAGTTTTATTTAAAATCAAGCTTATCGACTACTTAACAATTTCTCCTTCGCCCGTCCTGGCTTTGCATTCCACAGCATTCCGATTGCGGAAAGTTTTTGAATCTGATTTGCATCAAGCCTTTTTCCTTCCAGATTATGATAAGCACATCGCTGATTGGAAATCCATTTTCCAAGCCGGTATCCATCTTCGCAAAAATACGTATAAGGAACAGACAAGTTTTCAAATTTAGAGAAATATTGTTTTGCATGTTGATAGCCAATTTCCCATGGATTTTCAATTTCCCAGATCATCCCAATCCGATCAAGCTTCTGAATCTGATCTTTTGTCAATATCCCTTTTCTGTAATTTGCTCTTTGCCGCTGCAGCCAGCTTCCAAGATTCGTGCCATCTTTATCCGCATAACGCTTTGAAATAAAAAGATGACCTTGTTCCAAATAAAATCGTCTTGCATATTGATACAAGTGTTCCCATGCATCTTCCATGCTATTTTCCTTCTTTTGAACCTTGCCAAACTCCTTTTCTGGCACACTGTTGTTGTCCTTAATAACTCCAATTTGTTTTAGCTTTTCTGCTCGCTCTGCTTTTAATCCTGATCGATCCGCAGCAATTTCTTTCTTATTTTCTTTGAATTCTATTTTACTATAAATATCTTTTTGTCTGCGAATCCATCTGCCAAGCTGATATCCGTCTGCTGTGCGATAAGAAACTGGAATATCCAGATTCCCATGGATTTTTAAATAATCCAAAGCCGCGCAATAAGATTGTTCCCAGGTTATATTAGTCTTTTTTCCCCAGTCCATTCCGATTGCAGAAAGCTTTATGATCTGCTGTTTGGTCAAACAATTTTTATTATATCCTGACCTTTTTATTTCTTCTTTTTCGGTGTTATTTTCTTTCTGCCAAAGGTTTCTTTGTTTTGCAATCCAACGTCCAAGACGGATGCCATCTGCATTTACATAATACTTTGGAATGTCCAGATTGTTATGCTCTTTATAATACTGCTCTGCCGCATTATAATGCTGTTCCCAAACAATATCCGGCGTATCCCACACCATGCCAAGCGCATCGAGAGCAGCAATTCTTTCTGGCATTAAAAAACGGTTTGCAAAAGTTTTTGTATCGTTTCGCTCAGCGCGAAGCTTGGCAAGCCAACGGCTGAGAGAAGCATAATTATCAGTATTCTTTTGTTTTTCTGTTATTTCTCCTGCGTCTATAAAGTATTTATCCTTCTCTTTCATCGCACCACCATTGTATTTTTCAATACCCAGCCGCAAATTCCCATACTTTTGATAGTATTCTACTGCTTTGGCATAATATTTTTCCCAGATACGATCCTTGCTGCTTCGCCATTGCATCCCAATTTCAGACAATTTTTTTATCTGTAATTCGCTTAAATTCCCTGATGTTTTCCCAAGATACACATTTCTCTGCGCCGCAATCCACATTCCAAGCGAATATCCTTCTGCTGTTTGATACCGCTTTGGTATATTAAGATGTCCATGTTCTTTATAATATCGCTCTGCAAGCAAATACATTGCATCCCATGACGCGCCAAGCGTTTCTCTTAACTTTGCAAACAGTTTCCGGCAGTCCTGCACTTCATCGATAATTTGAAAGGATTTTGGAACCCCCTGATCTTCCTGTCCTGTTTTACGGTATAACAACACTGCTTCTCGAAATTCTTCCTCTATCGCTCCAATGCTGAAAAGATTTTCAATATTCATTACAATATCAAAAATTACTGGCGTTTTCTTTCCGCCCGCGGCAAGCGCACGCCCAATCTGCTGTTTATAGATTGTCGGAGAAATTGTCGGTCGAAGTAAAATTACACCGTCAATTCCTTCTATATGGATGCCTTCGTTTAACATATCAATACAATACAACAGCTTTAAATGGCGGCTGCCGTCCGCTTTAAATGCCTCAAACTCCTTTACGGTTTCTGGACATTCTGAATAAAGAGTATAAATATGCGGGCTTTTATCAACTTTTGCAAACCACTTTGTCGCCAAGTCTTTCATCTCGTTTAGATGATTGTAATTTGCACAAAAGACAAGATACTTGCCATATTTCTTTTGCAGTATGGAAGAACTGTTAAAATCTTCCATACTGTTTTTTATGGATGAAATATTAAAATTGCAGCTTTCGTGTTGTTTCTTATTATCAGCTTCTTTGTTTGTATTTCTATCTTCTGTAATCTCTTTTTCTTTCCAAGGCTCAATATGCCTTGCAAATACCTCGTCCAGACCTTTCGCCCGCTCCAAAGCCCTCCGCAATGCTTCCAACTGCTTTTCGGCTGTATCACGCACAGCTTTATTTCTGATCTGTTGTATTTTTGTCTTGTAAGTCTGTATCTGCTCTTGAAAGGAATAAGCAGAAAGTACATACCGGGGCATTGGAAGAATTCCGCGGGCAACTGCCGCGCCAAGCGACAGCTCCGACGCAATATTTCCTTCAAACAATTCCCACGCCATATCGCGCTGATTGTCAAGATAACGAATACTTGTCGCGGAAAGCCCAAGCACTTTCGCTTTTGGATACAGTTCCAAAAGTTTTTTTACGCCGCTCCCCCACTGAGTTGCCCCGCAACGGTGAAATTCATCCAAAATAATATAATCTGGCTGAATTTTTTCAAATGCGTCCTGGCTTATATACATCAATTTTGCGTAAGTGTAAAAACGAATATTTGGTATTATGCTGGTCTGGTGATCTTTCTCTTTGTTTTTGTCTTGCAATTTTCCTCCGGCAGCTTTCCAATTCTCTACTTGCGTATAAAATATGTATTCTGACGGCGAAAGCCAGCATACGTTTTTTTGTGGATGGTCTTCGCATAATTTAAATGCAATAAATGATTTTCCTGTACCAGTCGGATGAATAACAGCAGCTTTTCCGGCTGTGTCCAGCATGGAAACCGCTGCATCGTATGCAGTTTGATTGTGTTCAAACAAGGAAATTCCCATGCTGTACCCCTTTCTTAAGGTGTAATGAAGTATGTTGATTCATTACAA
>CAMUAR010000088.1 GCA_947086895.1 uncultured Lachnospiraceae bacterium
GACTGGAAGGATTGCCGTAAACGGTATCCATATACGGTAGCATAACGCTGATTGCCGTTTTGCTTATCTTAGTTGTTGCGGCATTGTCTAAATATATCTGCATGATCTTTCTCCTTAATCAACATCATCGGATGCTCGCATGGCAAGGATCGTTTCAGAAATCAAATCGTCCAATGTCCAACCAAGCCTATCGGCACCACGTTCAATCACTTCTCTGAAACAACCTGCAGCAAAGCCGGGATTTTTGTATTTTTTCTTAACTGATTTTAGTTCCCAATCCGAAACACTTTCTGATGGGCGCATAATCGCTACCGCACCAATAAGACCAGTAAGCTCGTCCACCACATAAAGAACCTTTTCCATTTGATGCTCTGGCTTGATATCCACAGTCAGAGCATAACCATGACTTGCTGTTGCACGGACAATGCTTTCATCCACTTCATGCTGGCGGAGCAGTTCCTGTTCTTTTATACAATGTTCTTCGGGAAACTGTTCAAAATCAAGGTTGTGAAGAATACCAACCGTTTCCCAAAAGTCAGTTTCTTCTGCATATCCGAGCTTTTCGGTATACCATCACATAACAGAGCCGGGTTCGATATCGGTATTACCCGATGTGGGCTCGATAATGACAGAGCCGGGTTTCAGTTTCCCGGATACTTTTGCATCATCTAGAATTGCCTTTGCAATACGATCTTTTACGAACCCCGCCGGATTGAAATATTCCAGTTTAGCAACAACCTTTGCTTTCTATTTCACTGCAGCAAAGCCGTTTTGCAGGTCGGCAATGATGTCATCAATATGTTCTGTGCCAATGGAAAGACGAATTGTGTTCGGCTTAATTTCCTGATCCTCAAGTTCTTCTGCGGAAAGCTGGCTGTGAGTTGTTGTTGCAGGATGGATAACAAGGCTTTTTACATCGGCAACATTGGCAAGCAGCGAGAATATTTTAAGGCTGTCGATGAATTTATGTGCTTCCCTGACGCTGCCTTTGATCTCAAAGGTAAAGATGGAACCGCCGCCGTTTGGGAAATATTTCTGATACAGTTCATTGTCAGGGTGATCGGACAATGACGGGTGATTGACCTTTTCCACCTGCGGATGATTTGCAAGAAAATCCACCACCTTTTTCGTGTTCTCTGCATGGCGTTCTAAGCGAAGCGACAAAGTTTCAATGCCCTGCAAAAGCAGAAATGCCGCAAATGGAGAGATAGCAGCACCCGTATCACGAAGCAATACCGCACGGATATAGGTGACAAATGCCGCCGCACCGACTGCCTTTACGAACGATACACCGTGGTAGCTCGGGTTGGGTTCTGCAATAGCAGGATATTTGCCGCTTGCCGACCAATCGAATTTACCGGAGTCTACAATGATACCGCCGAGCGTTGTACCGTGTCCGCCGAGAAACTTTGTTGCAGAATGGACAATAATATCTGCACCATGCTCAATCGGACGGATGAGATATGGTGTACCGAAAGTATTATCAACCACAAGCGGAATACCATGCTTATGTGCAAGCTCGCCAAGCGCATCGATATCGGGAATATCACTGTTGGGATTGCCAAGTGTTTCGATATAGATGGCTCTTGTATTATCCTGAATAGCCGCTTCGACTTCTTCAAGGTTGTGGATGTTTACAAAACTTGCTGTAATACCAAAGTTCGGAAGCGTATGCGCCAGCAGATTATAACTGCCACCATAGATCGTTTTCTGTACAACAAAGTGACCGCCGTTCTGACCGAGTGCCTCAAGAGTGTAGGTGATAGCCGCTGCACCGGAGGCAAGAGCCAAAGCTGCAACGCCACCCTCAAGTGCTGCCACACGTTGTTCGAGAACATCCTGTGTAGAGTTAGTAAGTCTGCCGTATATGTTACCTGCATCAGCAAGACCGAAGCGTGCGGCAGCGTGTTCGCAGTTATGGAACACATAAGAAGTGGTTGCGTAAATTGGTACCGCACGGGCATCGGTTGTGGGATCAGGATTTTCCTGACCTACATGGAGCTGTAAAGTTTCAAATTTGTAATTAGACATAATCGTGATTTCCTTTCGTTATTGAATGTATTTGTTATCGGATTTATCAATGACGATTACAAGGACACATTCGTCCAAAACGGAAATTCTCTCTGACGAGTTTTTCAAAATAATTTTCCATAGGTGATTACCTGCCTTACAAAAAATATACCGAAAGACTCCGACAAAGTCTCCCGGTTGTAAGCAATTGTTATTCCGCCAAAGATCAGGCGGCACAAGAGTTTACTCTTGAAACGGAGAGTACATCGGAAAGATGAGCGCAGCAAGTCTTGCACTTGCACATCTCCATCATCATAGCAGTGACGATATTGGTACGCTGTTTCATATCCGTAATCTCCTTTCGTTGTTCTACCTACTTTATAAGTAGGTATTAGCATATCACACAAAACCTACCTTGTCAATAGGTAATGGAAATTTTTCTTAAACAAAATTTTGATGTGATAATCCAAGTGTTTTTATGCAGGATTCAGCAAGTTTGTAGTTGCATGAAAATACCGCCCGCAGGATTTTCCCACAGGCGGCATGTCGATTCGCTATCTAAAGGTTTATATTCGGTTACGGTTTTCAAGTAGGTTTCAGAATCCCTGTTCAAAATAAGGTCTGTATACTCCAACACATAATCCTTGATTTTCTCAGTAGGTAGTTTCCGCAGCCGTCAAATCAAGCTCGTCCATCTAAAGTTCCACCTCGATCTGTTGGTCTGAATAAAGTTTGGACAATAAACATACCGTCTCCACATTAACCGTCTGTGGAAACATATCTACTATACAAACCTTTTCTACTTTATATCCTGCCTCCAAAAAGGATACCAAATCTCTTGCAAGGCTGGTTGGCTTACATGATATATAAACCACCTGGTTTACCTGATATTCAAGAATCTTTTTTAACGCCTTTGGATGTACTCCATCGCGCGGCGGGTCAAGCACAATAATATCTGGTTTTTGTTCGATACGATCTAATAGCTTTAACACATCTCCGGCAAGAAATTCACAGTTTGTCAAACCATTTACAGCAGCATTTTCGCGCGCTGCCAAAACTGCCTCCTCGACAATTTCTACTCCAATAACTCTTTTTGCAACTGGCGCAAGCAGCTGAGCAATTGTTCCTGTACCGCTGTAAAGATCATAAACCACTTTATTTTTCATCTCGCCGACATACTCACGAACTTTCTGATAAAGAACTTCCGCGCCAAGCGAATTTGTCTGAAAAAACGAAAATGTTGATATCTTAAATTTTAATCCAAGCAGTTCTTCATAAAAAAATCCATCTCCATACAGCACTTCCATACGATCTGCTGCCACAATGTCCGCAACACTGTCATTAACAATATGCAGTACTCCTCGAATAACACCAGAAAGCGGAAGCGAACGTACCATGTTCTCCCACTCAGAAAGAAATATCTGCTCCTGCTGTTTTTCAAGCATTGAACTTGTAACCAAATGAACCAAAATTTCTTCTGTTTTTACTGCACGGCGCACAAGAAGATGACGTAAATATCCGCTATGTCTTATTTTATGGTAATAACTAAGCTCGTACTTTTTTGCAAGTTCAAGGGTTCCTGTCACAATCTGGTTAAAATCATTATTGACAATTTTGCAGTCACTCGTTGTCAAAATATCGTAAAAACTGCCTTTTTTATGCATTCCTAAAGTTAATGGTCCATTCCTTTCTTCATCGCCAAAAGAATATTCCATCTTATTTCGATAACCAAATTCTACTGGACTTTCAATAATTCCCTCCCATTTGCATTCAGAAGTTACAACACCGCGAAGAAGCTTTTTTACTTGTTCTTCTTTTAAAACAATTTGTTCTTTGTACGGCATTGTTTGATAAGTACAGCCTCCGCATTCACCAAAATGCGGACACGGTGGTTTTCTTCCTTCCCTCTCGGACGGACATAAAACTTCAAGTAACCTTCCCTCCTTCTTTCCAGCAGAAGATTTCTGAAGCCGAAAACGAATTTTCTGTCCTGGCAACGCGCCTTTCACTAATATTTTTTCTTCTTCTATTTCCACAATTCCTTTATTCGGAAAATTCACATAATCAACAATTCCTGTATACTCTTGTCCTTTTTTCATCCAAATACCTCTTTCTAGGTTAAAATTAAGAAATAAAAAAACACTTATATTTTCAAGTGAAAACATACGACAATATTTTTTATCTATTTTACTATAGAACACTTTGGCTGGATTAAATCAAATCTTTTCTTGTCCTCTATATTTGACTCAATTTTTTGTCTATAATTTTTTCTTTTTCTGTATTTTCAAGTATACGATGAACGCATACGAATTTCAAGAAAAAACAACAAAAAAATCCTACGTCGCAGGATTTCACATCTTTTCTGTATTTTTGAAGTCTTTGATCTTGTTTTTTGTAGATAAGACAAACTATTAAAATTTATACTTTTCTATTTTACTGCGACAATTCTTAATCAAGTCTTTAACAAAATTTTTTAGAAATTTGTAATTTTCAATTTTTTTCAAAAAAAGCTTTACTTCACTTCTGCATAGTGGTAAAATTATAGTGTTACATATAAGTGAAGAATTACAATTTTACAATCCACAAAGATCGATTTAAAAATGGAGGATCATAATGAGTAAAAATATTCGCAACGCATCGGTTGACTATCTTTTTGATGCTATTTTAAGCCTGAAAGATAAAGAAGAATGTTATAAATTTTTTGAAGATATCTGCACTGTAAATGAACTTTTATCTCTGTCACAGCGTTTTGAGGTTGCCAGCATGCTGCGTTCCAAGTGTACTTATCTGGAAATTGCGGAACATACAGGAGCATCCACCGCAACCATCAGCCGCGTCAACCGTTCTTTAAATTATGGAAATGACGGTTATGATATGGTATTTAAACGCATCCCGCCTTTATCCGATACAACATCCGAACCTTCAAAAGAAGATGCTTAAATCTTCGCTGATTATTAACAAGGAATCTTGTTTTGCGAGATTCCTTGTTGAAAATGTATCGTTCCCACCGTCTATTTTTGTGTGTATCCTTAACAAAGATTGAACCGTTTACAGATCCCCCGCTTCCCTTTTATTTTTTATCCTTATCTGATTTTACTTTATTACGTTCATTCATCTCCTTTGCTTGTTTGGCAATTTTACTATTCTCATCAATTAAAGCTTCTACCAACTGCTTTTTCATATAAACATCAAAGCTTAACATGCTGATCATTGCAAAATTCTGCAAAAGTTTCAGCTCCTCTTTATTTTCAATTCCTTGAAAACTTTCACAAGATTTTTGATATTTGCGCACGACATCTTTTGTTACAATAAACGCTTGCTCTTTTTCTATTCGAAAAATTTCTGTATAAATATCTTCTAGTGATAACGAACCGTTTTCTCCAAAAAAACCATCCGTAACTGGTTTTAATACTTTTTGAATATCGCTGATGGATAAAATGTTTTTTAAATAATATATAAAGATCAATAAATATATATGATCTTTAGAATACTTTTTTTTGTTTGGTGATGGCAATAAATCATTTTTTGTATAATTATTAATCATTGTTTTTGTAAGAAGTTTGTCTTCCGAATAGCGTCTTGTTGTTTCTAAGTGCCTATCCATAAAAGTCGTAACCTGATCCATATAAAGATCTATATTGGGTACATCTCCTGGTTTGATATAATCAATTTTTTTCATATTCTCAATCACTTCTAAAATCCCTTTTCGCACTTTTTTTTCCACAAATATCTACCACCTTTCCTGTAGCATATTATATATCAATCTATATAATAAATTTATTTTTGTTTAAGTGCATAAATGTATTTTTCAAACTCTATTGACTGTGCTTTACAAATTTTTAAATAACAGAGCAATATAAATAATAAAAATCTATAAAAATTTTAATACATTATGCTTCCAAGCAAATCTAAGACTATATTTCACATTATATAGTATTAAAAACCATGTGTCAAATAAATTTGGAAAAATGCATAAAACTTGAAATAAATTCTTTACAAAAGTTCTTAAAAGTGGTAAGTTAGTGGGGGAGTAAAATCAATCGTCTTTTATAGCTGGATTTTTTATAAAAAATCCCAAACAGATTAGACCCTTTCAGTACATATGCTTAACAAAACAATATTTTAACAATTTTAACTGTTGGTAATTTTAATGGAATGCGTCAAACAATATCACTGTTTTTACAATAAAACCATTTTTTGGTTTTCACTTTTAAGCAAAATTTATTTGACACACTCCAGAAAGGTATAACTTATAATTATGGAAATTATTTTGAAAAATATAACAGAAGAAATCGTGCTGAAAAAAATTGACGTTCTTTTAAACAATATAGACTGTTGTAAATGCGAACAATGCCGTATGGATATTGCTTCTTACGCTCTAAATCGTCTTCCAGCAAAATATGTTGCCACAACGCAGGGTACTCTTCTTTCACGGCTCGAAATTTTTGAATCACAATACAATGTTGCTGTAACTGCTGCGATCACCCAAGGCGCAATGGTTGTCAAAGAACATCCACATCACGGCAATCTTTCATAAATCAATAAATTCCACCTGCGATATAATCTTTTTGAATAGAACTGCCAAGCGGAATCACCAATATATCGCCGAAAGCAAGTTGAAATTTTGTTCCTTCCTGACTTTGCTTTTTATTTACCTGCCCTTCCATCCGCCACATATTACAATAACCTCTCACATCATTCCCACTGTTTTTGTAACTTAGATATGGTTTTTCAGACACATATCCTGTGATTTCAAAATTAACAACAAGATATCCTTTTTTCTTCCAGAACTCTTCAGTAAAATCAATTCCTCTCTCTCTTGAAATCTTCTCAATATCAATACCTTTATTTACTATATAAAGTCGATAAGGTAATGAATATTCAAAATCAAGTTCTATTTTCCTTCCAGATCCTCCTATTCCGCTGCATTCCAAACGAAGTCCGCCATAAGAATAAGGTGGATAAGTTCCTTTTGAATTTACAGCATTTTTCAGATCAACCAAATCCCCCGCACGCACAAGATACTCTCGTCTTCCAATCCTTCGAACCGTATACAATAAAACTTCTTCCCGCTGCCCGCCGCTCTCATCAAGATAAAAAAATCTTGGAACGACCTCTATCCTAGCTTTGTTTCTCTGAAGTGCTGTTCCTGTTACAGACAGTTGAAATCTTGCAAGGTAACCAGGCTTATAACAAGCGCGTCCTACGGATGGATGACTTCCTTCACACACTGGCAATGTATATAAAGAATTTCTTTTTGTGCTTCTTCCATATTCATCCTTCGTTCCTACACTGTAATCTTCACCTGTTTTAAACACACTTTCCCAGAGCGGATAATCTGTAATATCCTTGATTTTTAAACCGAATATCTTTCCAGAAACCTGAACAAGTGCAGACGCGGTTGCAATATAATTTTCCATCTGTGTATTGCGGTTTTCTTCCGAAAACTCCTCATATCCAGAAGAATTTACTGCCACTGACCGAAAATTTACTTCAAATATTCCTTCTTCAACCCACAGGGGTAAATAGAACCTTGCGCTGTCTTTTCCAACAGCAATCCATTCATTTGCAGCATACAATATATCATCTGTCGGATCTTGATTTTTTCCAACATCCAAATATACATCAAAAGGAAATTGTACCTCATTTCTAAGCACACCATTATCATTTCTTGCAAGATAAGAAAGATCTGGGGAACCTAATGTTTTTGAATAGTCTCTTGTTCCATAACCTTGCTTTTCACTGTGTTTTCCAGTATTGGATATCGTAACGATCAGATCTCCTGAAATTCCCTCCTCGTCAGGCACAAGCATAACAGCACTATCCTCTGGAGAAACAAGCTGACAAAATTTTTTATTGTCCGCATCAAGAATTCCTTCACAATAAACAGGAGTATGTATATATACTGGATTGATTGCTTCTGGTTCAAAAGAAACTATTTCTGGATATATTTTTGATATTGATTCTGCTCTTTTATAGCGTATTTCTCCACAGCTTTCATGTATCCCATTTTCTATATTTTCTGGTATTAAAAGTTTTTCGGTAACAGCTTCATACAACGGCTGCTGAATTTGACCAAAAATCTCCTGCATTGTTCTTTGATGATCTTTGTCGTAATCTACAAATTCTCCAGACAAATAAGTATTTCCCAAAAATGAAAAATAATCGTCTCGTACAAGAAATTCCCCAACCATCTCTTCCGCCATTACACTAAAATCCTCCGTCGGAATGGATGGTACGCCATTTTCACTATATAACGATACCGTCTCTAATACAATTCCTGTTTCAAATTCTTCTGGTTCCTGAAGATGCAGCGACTCTCCATCAAAATGTTCCCATAAAAGCGGCTTTTGCACAAATTGTTCCAACATTCCGCCGCCGATCTCACACTCTAGTTCTCCTTTTTCTAATGTCTCGTTAATCACAAGAATATTTGACAGATAATAATACTCCAACTGCACCAACTCAATATATCGATACTCCCTTGTTACTGGCACATAACTCTGTCTTGTTATTGTATCCGAAAAATTTTCATAGATTGGTATACCATCTTCGTCCTCTCCAACAATCTCACGCCAATTTAATTGGTATGTCCTGCGAACTGGTATATCAACGGTGACTTCTCCCTCCTTATAAGCAAACAAAGCATCCAACAAAAAGTCTGGCACAACCGTTTTAATATAAATATATTCATTAACTGGTATACCTCCATTTTCATGATCTACTGTAAATAATGGATTTCCTTGTTCCCACGCGCTAATTTCAATTTCTGGCTTTGGCTCGAACATAGAAATTCGATAAGTTCCCTCGGTCTCTTCAATTACTGGTCCCCCTGGTTTCTCATTCTGCTCTTCAATCTTCTCACACACAAGAAACACCGTTGATTTCTCGGCAAAAAGCTGCATATACTCCAGCTCCCCTGACTGTAGACGAACCTTTAACCCCTCGTCACCTACAAGCGAATATTCCTGTTCTCTTTTCATATCCGCCCCATAGCAAACATAGCTTTTTCTTACACTCTTTTGCGTCAGCTTATACTTAACTCCATCAAATTCAAGTTCGCCCTGATACTGCTTGGGTATTGAAAATCCCATTTTAACATACTGTGCGCCGCGCTCATCTTTTAGAATATTACAAAGAATATTTCCATCTTCATCGGATAACACAACATCTGCAAGGCAGGGAGCCATATACAATCTTAAATGGATATCATAATATTCTTTTAGTTTTTTCTTTGTCTGCTCCGACCAGTCAACGCCGAACAGATCCATAACGGCATTTAAAATCCCAGGTGTTTTCTTCGATGCACCGACAGGAGTGCCAAGATTGCGATATGTTCCTGATCTTGAAATTACCGCGCTGCCCGAACCCCCTTCCCGCTTAATTACACAAAATACATTGTGCAGATAAAAATCAAGCCCGCTGTTATCATGTACATACTGCCGAAACCAAGCCAATGCCTCTGCATCCGTCAATGATGGTTTTGTTTTTCTATACAACATATACAACCCATCAAAAATACTCCTTCGGTCTAACCGGTAAGTCGTTTCTACCTCGCTTCCAATTACTTCACTTTTCGAAATCAATTTTACTGGAAAATATGGTACACTTTCAACCATCCCATCTGTTTTTCGCTTAGTAACGGTATATCCTGTCGTTTCATAAGATATCTTTGCTTTTGAATTGACATGTGTCCCCTTGATAATTACTTCTGTTGGCGTAGACCATACATTTAGAGAACTTCCATCCGAAAAATGTATTATTTGGCATTCCTCTGATACTATTTCTGTTTCTGCAGCTTTTACACAAATTATATTATTACTTATTTTACATCCAAAAATCAGTGCTGCAAATATTGACATAAAAAATAATATTTGTTTTATAATTTGTTTCAAAAACAAAACTTTATACTCCTATACTCCTTTCTTTTCTATAAATATCCTCCTGCACAGCCTTTTATTGACTTACAAAATAAATAAGTTTTCTTTGATACGATTTTTATTTTTCAAATACGCCTTAAAAAACTAGACTTTTATTTTATTAACGTGAGTTCGATGAAAAATAAATGTCCATAAGCCTATCTTTCTGATATAAT
>CAMUAR010000089.1 GCA_947086895.1 uncultured Lachnospiraceae bacterium
CATGTCGGAACGATATGGTATAATATCGCCAGATATTATACCTGCACCAGTTCGCGCTCGACCAGAGGGAGAGCATTTTCCTTAGCGAACTGTGTGCATCCCTCGGAGAGTACCATGTCGGAACGATATGGTATAATATCGCCAGATATTATACCTGCACCAGTTCGCACTCGACCAACGGGAGGACAAATTTTTTTGCAAATCGTGCGCATTTTACTAACTGAATAGATTTTGGGTTTTATTTTATACAAATTTTAATGTTCAGACACATTGTGGGTTAAAAAAATAAAAGGGGTTTGCAGAGGTTGTAAAAAGATCAAAATAAGTGAAAAAGAACAGACAAAAGGAATTTCGCAGTTTTTGGAGGTTGGAATGACAGAATTTCGATTGGATGCGCAAGGGTTGCGCAAAGGATGTGTTTTGGCATCGATTGCTTATGCAGTTTCCGCTGGAGAACATGCAGAAATGGAGGGTGAACATTCGTGGGACAGGCTGAATTATTGCATAAATAATTTTGCAGGTATTCGGGGAACGATTACGTTTCATCCAGAATATATTGTTGCGGTATTTCGAGAGGAATCCAAAGCAGATATTTATAAAAATGCTTATGATTATTTTGCAGGCGCAACTACGAATATTTTAAAAATTGCAGAGATAGAAACTCTGCGATATATGCTTCAGGATGTTGATGGAGAACAAAAACCAGTAATTACAGCTGCTTTTTGGGGAACATGGTCAGATTTTTACAGCACACAGAGTTGGAATGAAATTTTAGAAAATGGCGGAAGCATAATTGAAAATTATTTTTTAGGCTATAACGAAGTAATGGAGCAGTGTAAAAATAAGTATGGACTGAAAAATAAGCAGATGGAATTAATTGCGGATTTGTTTCGGCGAAAAACGAGTGGGATGGAATGGGAGATTCGTTTGAAGGATGACGAGATTAAATGTCTGCGCGGAGATTTGAAAAAAACGAAAAAAGCTTTGCGTGAACTAAATATTTTCTTTGATATTCCAAAGCAGAAAAAACAAACGGTAAAGTGGCCTGTCTGGGAATGGGCTGATAAAACAGGAAAAAAAGAAAAATAAGAAAAATAAGAATACAGAGTGAGTATTTATAAAGAAGTTATGGAAGATAAATGCTTTAAACTTATCAGAAAAACCGAAAGATTAAATAAAACGGCGTTATGCTTTCCTTAATATCAAGGCGCATAACGCTGTTTGTTGTCAAAAACCATTATAAAATAACTTTATATTTATAATCAGATACAAATTTACAAAAGGCTTATTTTTTCTGTTTTAAAATATCAGGAAGAATAATTTGAATTTATTATAAAAATATTTTGTTTCTATAAAAATATTTTGTTTCTATAAAATTATATTTTTATACCATTTAAGATTTTGCTGTAACCACAGAAGGCATCATTCGAATCAGCTGTTTGCGCACTGGGTAGCATATTGCGGCAGATGCGGTAATTTTAATTGCTTCGCCCAGCATAAATGGAGTAAATCCGGCAGCGATAGCAGCGCCCGTGGATAAATGCATAGAAACGCCAAGCCAGATTGTTCCAATAATGTGACATGCAAGCATACCAACAACCATTCCGATAATATGTAAATAAATCTTTTTTTCAAAACGTTTTACCATCAAACCAGTGCATAATGCGATAAAAAAGTAACCGATCATATAACCGCCCGTCGGACCAACCACAACTTGAAGTCCCGCTTGACTTTTAGAGAAAATAGGAAGTCCGATAATACCAAGCAAAATATAGATTAGTACACTGGCGCAAGAATACCATGGACCGATAATATAAGCAGTGATATATACAGCAAAAGTGCCAAGGGTAATGGCAGGCATTGGGTCTGGAAGCGGGATGGAAATTGGTGCTAAAACGCAGATCAAAGCAGTCATTAAAGCAGTAAACGTAATTTTTTGAACATTTGTTTTCATTATTAACCTCATTTCTGCGCTGTTTTTGACATTTCAAGTTTGCGGATACAGCGCAGACACAAACTTGGAAGTGAAAGATTGAAAAGATTTTTCACTTTTCTGATTCCTTATACCGTGGGCAGCACAAACAATCCAATATAAGAAAGTATACTGCGCTTTTTTGATTGTACAGCACAATCCATAAGCTAAATTCCAAAAAACAAAAATGGTTTCCAAAGTTTGAAAGATCAACTTATTTGTTTTTTGCGGATATTATCTCCGGGGCATGCACACGATTCGCAAAGGAAGATGTCCTCCCTTTGGCCGGACGCGAATCGGCGCAGGTATAATATCTGTCGATATTATACCATATCGTTCCGATATGGTACTCTCCGAGGGATGCGCACGATTTGCTGATGTATTTGTCCTCCTTTCGGTCGGACGCAAATCGGCGCGGTATAATATCTGTCGATATTATACCATATCGTTCCGATATGGTACTCTCCGAGGGATGCACACAGTTCGCGAAGGAAGATGCTTTCCCTTCGGTCAAGCGCGAACTGGTGCAGGTATAATATCTGTCGATATTATACCATAAAAATGCAAAATGTCAACCTAAAAATAAAATTTGGTTTACAATTCGTATCGTTTTTTACAAAGGATTATAGAAAATAAATATTGTTCTTGTGGACGGAGGCATGTTATAATTAAGTCAAATCAAATTCTTAGGAAGTGATGTGAGATATAAATTTTTCACAATCCAATGAAAGTTAATGTAAAGCTTTACATTACAGAAAGGAGATTACTATGGCAAGAGAAACAATTACGGCAAAAAATGCACCGGCAGCAGTAGGTCCTTATGTTCATGCGGTGAAAGCGGGAGGATTTGTATTCACTTCCGGGCAGCTGGGGCTTGATCCAGTGACGGGAACGCTGCCGGAGGGCGTTGAGGCGCAGGCAGAGCAGGCAATCAAAAATATTGAAACGGTTCTTAAAGCGGCGGGGCTTGGTCTTTCGGATGTAGTTAAAACAACGGTATTTCTTGCAGATATCAATGATTTTGCGGCAATCAATGCGATTTATGCAAAATACTTTACCGGGGAAACTCCAGCGCGCTCTTGTGTGCAGGCAGCTGCTCTTCCAAAGGGCGGACTGTTTGAGATTGAAGTAATTGCGGCAGTACAGTAGAAAAATTATTTATAAATGTAGATGGTTTTATTTGTTGACTGCGACTTATTATTGAAATAAAATTATAAAAGTGGAGGTTTACAAAGCGCATGAAGGGAAATGAATTTAATTATAAATGGCTGGAAAGACCAGAAGTTTTTGAAGTAAACCGCAAGGCGGCACATTCTGACCATTCGTTTTATGCAAGTGAAAAGGAAGCAGCGGAGAAAAATTCATCCCTTGTTCTTTCATTGAATGGATTGTGGAAGTTTGCTTACGCGGTTAGAGAGCAAGATCGGATTCACGGATTTGAAAAGGCAGATTTTGATTGCAGCGGCTGGGCGGAGATTCCAGTTCCAGGGCATCTTGAGATGAATGGCTACAGCGTGCCGCAATATACGAATGTACAATATCCTTGGGATGGGCATGAGAAGTTGGAGTACGGAGAAGTGCCAAAATACAATAATCCGACCGGCAGTTACGTCCGCTATTTTACCGTTCCGAAGAATTTTTCCGGCAAGCGGGTGATGATCTCATTTCAGGGTGTACAGACAGCGTTTGCAGTATGGTTGAACGGTAAATTTATCGGTTATGGCGAGGATTCGTTCACACCTTCAGAATTTGAATTGACCAATGAGTTAAAGTCTGGAGAAAATAAGCTGGCTGTGCTGGTGTACAAATATTCTTCGGCAGCTTGGCTGGAAGATCAGGATTATTGGAGACTGTCTGGAATTTTCCGCGATGTATTTTTATATGTCTGCCCGGAAATACATATTGCTGATATGGGAGTACATACGCTGCTTACGGATGATTTTACAAGCGGAACACTTGCGATTTCCTTGGAATTTATGGACGGGCGCACGGAAGCTGTGAGAAAGACGGCAAAGGAAACCGGGAAAAACAATGAATTTCCAAGTTTTCGAATGGAAGGAAGCCTGTATAATGCAAATGGAAAGAAAGTAGCGCAGTTTGATGCGGCAAAGTTTAAGACCAAATCAGGGAAGCGGGAAGATGGTGAAAGAATTGCCAAAGCGGAGCTTTCCGCGGAAATTTCCGGGAAAGATTTGGAACTTTGGAGTGCGGAAAAGCCTTATTTATATCGTCTGGAGCTGGTGATTTGCGGCAGCAATGGAAGGGTGTGTGAAGTAGTTTCAGAGAAAGTTGGTTTTCGGCGTTTTGAGCTGAAAGACGGATTGATGCAGATCAATGGAAAGCGCATTATGTTTTTTGGTACAGACCGCCATGAATTCAGTCATTTAAATGGGCGTGCGATTACTTATGAGGAAATGCTTGCCGATGTAATCAATATGAAGAGAAATAATATCAATGCTGTTCGCACTTCACATTATCCGAATCAGACAGAATTTTATCGTTTGTGTGATGAGTATGGATTGTATCTGATCGACGAGGCTAATTTGGAAACCCACTCTACATGGCAGAACTGGCAGAAAGCGGTGGAGGAAGCACTTCCGGGAGACCGCAAAGAGTGGCTTGACGCGGTGCTTGACCGGGCGAAATCTATGCTGATGCGCGACCGCAACCATGCAAGCGTGCTGATTTGGTCGTGTGGAAATGAATCCTATGGCGGTAAAGATATTTTTGAGATGGCCAAATATTTCCGAAGTGTAGATCAAAGCCGCCTTGTACATTACGAGGGAATTGTACATGACCGCCGCTATGAAGCGACAAGCGATATAGAAAGTTGGATGTACCCGTCAGCACAATATATTGAAGAGCATATTTTAAAAGAGCATCCTGATAAGCCGGTAATCTGCTGTGAATATTCTCATGCAATGGGAAATTCGAGCGGGGCGATGGATAAATATATTGCGCTGTCAGAGCGTGAGCCAAGATTCCAGGGAGCGTTTATCTGGGATTATATCGATCAGGCAATTCTTGCAAAGGATCGTTATGGGAGAGAATATTATGCGTACGGCGGTGATTTTGGCGATCGCCCATGCGACTATACGTTCTGCACAAATGGTATTGTGTATTCGAACCGCAAAAATTCGCCGAAAATGCAGACAGTAAAGTACAATTATCAAAGTATTGTAATTGAAGTTGAGGATGGAAAAGCAGTAATTCGCAATAAATCACTGTTTACAGATGTGTCCGAATATGAAGGGCGCGTCACAGTAAAGCGCAACGGCAAGTTGGTGGAAGAGCATATATTTAAGACTGCAATCGCACCGCTTGAAACTGCAGCAATAACACTTCCAGTAAAGCGGCAGAAAACACCCGGCGAGTATGCGGTCGTAGTTTCCTTCCATTTAAAAGAAGATACGCTCTGGGCTGAAAAAGGTTATGAAGTAGCTTTTGGCGAAGGTATTTACAAGGTGGAAGAAAAAGAAACAGGCGTAAAAGGTACATTTTGTATTGTTGACGGCACAAATAATTTTGGTGTGCGCGGCGAGAATTTTGAAGTGTTGTTTGACCGTGGGGGACGGGGAATTGTTTCGTACCGTTATATGGGCAGAGAATTTATCGACAGTCAGGTGCGCCCGAATTTCTGGCGCGCGCCGATTGACAATGACCGCGGAAACGGTCTGCCTGCGCGCTCTGGTCAATGGAAGCTTGTGAGCCAGTACGCAAAAATTTCCGGTTTTGAATGCAGTTATACAAAGAAAGAAGCAGTGCTTACTTATAAATATGAACTTCCGACAATACCAGCAGCCACGGCGGTATTAACTTACACAGTAACACCGGACGGCGCGGTAAAAATAGCGTTGGATTATAAAGCGGCGGAAGGGCTTCCAGAGATTCCAGAGTTTGGGGTAATGATGAGAGTGCCTGCGGATTACAATAACCTTACCTGGTACGGCTATGGTCCAGAAGAAACTTATTCTGACCGGATCAAAGGTGCAAAGCTTGGTTTGTATGCGAACAAGGTTGAAGATAATATGGCAGGTTACGTTAAGCCGCAGGAATGCGGAAATCATACGGGGGTGCGCTGGGCAAGCGTGACGGATGAACATGGAGTCGGGTTAAAATTTACAGCAAAAGAGCCGATGGAATTTTCCGCGTTGCCATACACTCCGTTTGAGCTGGAAAATGCGGAGCATAGTTATGAGCTGCCGCCGGTATACCACACGGTAATTCGCGCGATGGGACGGCAGACTGGTGTTGGAGGCGACGACAGCTGGGGTTCCTGGACGCATGAAGAATACCGTATTAAAAATGAGGATATGCATTTTGAATTTTCATTCTGCGGAACAAATCCATGGTAAGTTTTAGATAAATTTGCCTGTTTTTGAAGTAAGAACGTAATTTCAAATTAAGAAATCGGAAGCAAAACTGGCGAACAAGGTGCTGAAAAATAGTTTATCGATTGCATAGTTGTCTACAGGTCGTTTGCTGTACTGTGTTAAGTGCATTGGAAAGCGGACGACCTGTTTTTATTTCTTGTAAATACCTAATGAAAATCTGGTGCGCGCCGATTGACAATGACTGCAAAAACTGCCATGTATGGTATAAAAACAAAAAATATGAAGTTTGTTTCTTTTTTCTTATTGTGAAACAGAAATAAGTTGTCAGACAAAAATGAATTGTTAAATAAAATGGAAAAACAAATATAGCAGAAAAATAATTTATAATATATACTGATTTAATTCATTATATATAGTATTATATTGTAATAAAATTAAGATTTTGCCTATATTTGTATGGTTAAAAAGTACGGAGGCGATTATGGAGATTTTCAAGGAACAGCTGCTTTCTGTAATAGACGCGGTAGTTCATAAGACAATGACGATGGATTTGCCATGGGAATGGCCATGCGGGGTAGCATATTATGGAATTTGCTGCGCGCATGAACTTACAAAAAATCAGGAATATCTGGATTTTCTGGTGCGGTGGACAGAAAAATACAAAGAGCTTGGGCTTCCCGCATGGAATGTAAATACATGTGCGATGGGGCATACAATGATTTCACTGTATCAGGCGACAAAAGACGAGCAGTACAGGCAAATTATTCAGGATAAAGTGGAATATTTGGAAAAAGAGGCGCTGCGGTTTGGCGATCGTGTATTGCAGCACACGGTGTCTTCGGGAAACGATTTCCCAGAACAATGCTGGGCAGATACATTGTTTATGGCTGCATTTTTTCTGCTGCGTGTCGGCGTGATGGAAAATGATGAAACACTGATTCAGGATGCACTAAATCAGTATTACTGGCATATTCAATATCTTCAGGATAAGGAGAGCGGGCTGTGGTATCATGGATACAGCCATAAGGCGGACAGTCATATGTCCGGTATTTATTGGGGGCGGGCGAACGCATGGGCGGCGTACACGATGTCACAGGTAAAAAAGCTTTTATCCAACTGGTATCTTTATCCGCAGTGTATGGAGATAGAATGCTCATTGCGCGACCAGCTTGCAGCTTTAAAATTTTTGCAGTCAGAAAATGGATTGTGGAGAACAATTTTAAATGACAAAACTTCTTATGAAGAAGTTTCTGCTTCGTGCGGAATTGCTGCCGCTATGATTGATAATAAAAATCCGCTGCACCGAGAGTATATTTTTCGTGCCTTGCAGGGAGTTTTAGAAAAAATTACGCCAGATGGAAGAGTGCTTGGCGTTTCAGGCGGAACCGCAGTTATGAAGGATGCGGACGGTTACAAGAAAGTTCCAAACACATGGATTCAGGGCTGGGGGCAGGGACTTGCATTAGCATTTTTATCCGCTTATGTAAAAGAGGAACAACCATTATAAAAACTGCTGAACCGCCTTAGTTTTTTATTTTCTGATAATACCATAATCCGATTGCTCAAGAAACTTTTGGGGCAAAATTTTAAAATATTTATGCGTTGTTCCTTCAAATATAAGATTACATTTTTGAGTAGTCCTGTACTCCTTCTCATTTTGGCTGTCAAGGAATTTTTAATCCTTTGTTTTATTGCTGTATCTAAGTATTTCCAGTTGTCAGACCGATATTAATGTAAGAAAGATAATTGCCACATACAATTTTGTGTTTTTCGCAGCAGAACGGCAGAGATAAAATTTGAAAATTAAATTTTTGTTTTGAAATTTATACAATTGCAGAATACAAAATTTAAAGAATTTTTTAGGATTTCAATGCTGTATGGGCGGCAAAAGAAGGGTAAGGTTTGTGTCTGCGCGCTGTTTGTCACAAACTTGTGATACGCAAAAAAACAGCGCAGAAATGGAGTAAAAAATGATAGTTGGTGGAATAACCGAAAATTACAGCAAGTTTTATAAAGGGACGGAGCCGTTGAAAAGTTATGGTTCGGCAGATGGAATAAGCGGAAAAAATACTCTTGTAAAATATGAATTTTCCACAACCGATGAGCAGGGAAATAAGGTGATGGACAAAATGTCCAGAGAAGAAACGCTTGATATTATGAATAAGATTTCCGCGCAGTACGGCGATAATGTGATTGTGGAATTTTCCGGGGATGCTATGGCGTCGCTTGTGAAAACAACGGTTTCTGGAAAAACGGGAATTATGGATAAAATGGCAGCAGAGCAGGATCCGGCAAAGCAGGCGGCATTTGATGCGGATGTTGTGCAGCTTGAAAATACGCACCGTATTATTATTCCGAATATTCAGACAAACAAAATGCTTTATGACAGTCTGGAGGGTGCAGAAGAAAATGTGGTACAGACAGCGACAGGAATTATCAAGAATTATCTGCTTCCGTGGAATGTCGGCGGCATGTCGGAACAGGAGCGAAAAGATCAAATTGCATTCGGCTTGGAGAGCGCGAGATATCTCGCAGAAAATTATCTGGAAGGCGATAAGGCAGACAAGTTTTTGACAGCGATGGAAACCATTGCAAAGTACGGGCTTTCCGGCAAAGTTTCCGAGGATGGAAAAGTGCAGTATGATATTAAAAAAGGACCGATGGCAGGCGCGCCGGATGATTTTGTCGATACGATGGATATTTTAAAACAGAAAGCACCGGATTTGTACCGTGAAGTCAAGGAATTAAATCAAGATATTATCAATCAAAAAGGAAATGGAAAGTTCAGTACAAGATTTTTGGAGCTTTTTAAGAAAGTACAGAAGGTATTGGATTCGAAATCAAGCTCAGGCATGACCAACCGTGAGGAGGCAGTGCAGGATTATGCAGCATGGAAGTCGAATATAGAAAAAACCAAGCTGCCGGAAAGCTTTCAGAATGTGTCGTACAAAGATGGGCAAAGCTTTTTGGAGAGCTTAAAAAATCAGACAAGTCTTTCGAATGAGTGGATTACAAAAAATGTGAATCGTCTGCTTGGCTGGATTGACGGACAGAATGGGCAGAGTGCGGCAAACGCTGCGGATTCACTGATTACAAAAGGAATTTATCGGGAGTTTTCAGCGCGTGGTCTTGCGGACGCAGAAAAAATGGAAGTATTTGAAGATACATACCAGCTGACTTTAGAGCTGCACAAAGGGATTGGCAGCAGAGAAACGATCGACGGAAGTTTTGTGGAAATCTTAGCCCAAAATTATAAAAAACAGTCGGAGCAGATTGCAGCGACATACTCCGGTGATGAGTACGACTGGAATATGAAACTGCTAAATAAGGCGTTTGAAGAAACTTCAGAGAACCTTTCTCACTGGTATTCGGAGCAGATGCGCATTTTATCCGGCGATATTGTCATCAATCAGTCTGAGGAGGACTACTTAAAAAATCAGAATGCTGCACTCAGAGGTGAGATTATCAGTAAATCTCAGGCAGAAAAAATTACTGCGGATGTTAAAAAACTTTGTGTGATGGCAAAAGAGGCTCTTTTAAGCAAAGGGAGTATTTCGGATAAGGATATGATTTTGCCGGAAAAAAATGCATTTACCGATACGGATTTAAAGAAGATTGGGCTGTTTCTTTTGAACGGCAAGAAAGATTCCAATATGGATCTTTCCGGTTTGTCGGATATAGCAGAAGGGATTGTCTCACGCTATATCCTCTTCCAGCAAGAAGACTCCCACCGCTTAGGTGGGAGATGAATTGTGCTC